>NZ_JBNCAB010000090.1:0-29255 GCF_049805555.1 Burkholderia sp. DN3021
CCCCCCCCCCATCGCGCCCTTGCCGGCGAGGGCCGTCTTCAGCAGCGTGTCGAAGCCCTGCGAGATGCGCGGCGCCCAGTCGTCCTTGTTGCCGAACTTCGGCGCACCGGCGGCGCCCGTGCCGTGGCAGGTCACGCAGACGGCCTTGTAGACTGCCTCGCCGGTCTTGTACGTGCGGGGCGCGTTGGCGTCCTTCACGTCGACCTGCGCGAGCGGCTTGATACGTGCGGCGACCTGCTCGTCGGACAGCGCGTCCGTGCCGGCGCCGGAACGGAACACATGGTTCGCATAGGTGGCGAACAGGACGATCAGGACGATCGGGATCGCGAACGACGCGATGATGACGGCAACCAACTGCCCGGGGGTTTTGACGGGAGATTCGTGGGGTGCTTCGCTCATGCTTGCCTCGTCTCCATGAATAGGAATTGTGAGCGCGGTGCAACGGCAAAATGGCAGTCCAATGAAGCACGGACGATTATAGACGGAACGTTTACATCACGGCGAGCGGCGCGATGGCGCGTGTTTACCCGCACGCAGCGCGGCCCGGCGGCGATTCGGCGGGCAAGGTGGACGCGTCAGGGGAAACCGGGTATCCTTGCCGTCTTGCCAATCGTGGGCGGCCTGTATATCGGGGTCGTTTCACTGTCAAATGCGCCCGTAGCTCAATGGATAGAGTACTGCCCTCCGAAGGCAGGGGTTGCTGGTTCGATCCCAGCCGGGCGCGCCAAAAAAAGATCAAAAATCAAGCGGTTGCGTAGATGCTCTCGCCGTCTTGTAGGCCTGTACGGAAATCATACGAAAAAAGCTCCATGCGCCGAGGCGCTTGGAGCTTTTTTCTTAGCCCTGGGTCGGTGCGGGCAACGCCAGCAAAGCTTGCGAAGCCGTCTGCATCACTTTCGCAGACAAATCCGCCCCCGAGACGTCTTCGTAACGAGCCGGTATGCGCTCTTTGAGGCGAAACAACCGCTGGTGCGCCGATCGGGTGATCTGGCCGTAGGTGACTGCTTGAACTCGACCTCGCAAAATGCCCTCCTCTTTGAGTTCTTTCTCGCGCGTCGTCTTCGCCGCAATCTCGTGCCCCACTACGAAGGCTCTGAACATCGGCGTCCCATCGAGCGCGCCGCTGCCGAGGAAGTCTTGCACATAGCCGTCGGCTTGGGTCATCTCATCGCGTCCGATCGCAGATTTGCCCTTCTTTAGTTCGATGATCAGCACATTCTGGATGCGCGTGAGAGTCGGGTCCGCCGGGTCGAATCCTTCGGTGCCGACGATCGAGCATGTCGCATCGGCCAGCACCACGATGTCCGGGCGCTGTTTGTGATTGATAAACGCCTCGGTGGACAATCGCTTCTTGAAGATTTTCTCGGCAGCCGTGCGCAAGCTGACGTTCGATGAATATTCGCTGCTGTCAAATTCCGGTCCGAAGAGCCAGCGCGCTTGCGTGACCAGCGGATGCAGCGTGTGCAGTTCGTCTGTGGCCTCGTCTCCGCACAGCTTCTCGATTGCCGTAAGCACGGCCAAGCGATGGTCGATCTCGTCGAGCACCGACAACGCGTCGCGGACTGTCCATTGACTCAGCAGGCGGTCAAGACCATCGATGTCCGATTCGTCGAGCTTAGTGAGCTTTTCAAGCAGAGCGGCGCCGCCGCGCGCCTTTTCCAAATTGATCAAAGCCAGAACCGCAGCTGAAAGCACGTCTTGGGAGACCGTGGGCGTCGTCTTCACGAGCTCACGCGCGAAGGTGGCCACCTCAGCGCGGCCGAGCTGCGATAGCTCTTTAAACTGCTCGCGATTGCGAATCAGCGCCTCTTCGGAGCTTTCCTCCACCAGGGTGGAAGACAGAGACGCAAACACCTTCTGGGCATATTGTCGAACCGCCGCGAACAGAGCGTCCACGGCCGGCCCATTCGTGAATCGAGCCCAGTCCGGTTCGACCTCCGACATCCAGCCGTCACTGGTCTTGACCACAATCGAGTAGCGCTTTGCAAATCGAGCGCGACCGTCGAGGACCGCCTCGGAGCCGACGACCCAACCGGGTGTGCCGACCAAGCGACTATTCACCCAGAAGGCAATCCCTTGGTAGATCGTCGATTTGGCAACTCGCGTTGAGTCCACGACGTAGGCCTCCGCTGGCGGATACCCTTCGATTGAAAGGTCCATTCGCTCGATGAGCCCCGTTTGATCCGCCAACTCAACGGACTGACCGTTGACCCGCACAACGAACTGCGGATCATGCAAAAAGCGGGCTGACAGGATTTCGCGAATCCGGTCAGGGTTAGGCAGATGCCGCTCGACCGTCACCGAGAGCCTCGTTCCGTGGCCCGCTCGCAAGAAGGCGCCTTCCTTCTCGATCTTAAAAGGCGACTCCTGACCTTGTGTGCCGATCTCAAAGCTCGCGCCCTTGTCCTCGCGCCAAGTTTCGACCGAATATTGATCGGCGAAGCACAACAAGCCATGACGTCCGACACCATTGTGCCCATAGGCTCGCCGCCGCCACCCCTTCCGTTCTGGCGGGAACTCCACGTTTGAGCTTTGATGTTTGGTCCGGTCGTAGCCGAGTTTCATCCACCGTGCCTTGAACTGGGCAGCCGTCATGCCATGGCCATCGTCTTGAACCGTCAAGACGAGGCTATGCGTGGGCGGAATAATGAGATCGACCAGCGATGCCCCCGCATCCCAAGCGTTAGCCACCAATTCGGTGAGAGCGATCTCCGGGTCGTGGGCGATATGACCCAAGGTGCGGACAAGGTAGTTCTCTTCGAAGAGCGACCCCATCGAGTCGTCCGCTTTCCGCTTCGGTCTTGCCATTTCACCCCCGCAATTTGTCTGTTGCTCTTGTTCGCGGGTTTGGCCAGCGTTTAGCCGTGTCCACTTGCTGCGACAGCGAATGGCGAACCCTCGTTTCGATGAACACCCAGTTGGCGGCAACGCCACTCACGACCGCGTGATTATCGCGCAAATCCAGGAAACGCTGACCTCGCGCCGGCTCCGGCCCCCCAGCGGCAGGCGATTCAGGACAGCGCGCCCTCGGGCTCGCATTGGGTGGCCGCTTCGAGCCGGGCACAGCCCGCTAAAATGAACCACCCCAAAACGGAGGCCCCGCCTCGCCGAGAAGAGAGACCGCGCATGGAACGACAAAGCCCGAAGCGCTATTTGATTGCTGAGGCGACACCCGACGGTGGCGTGCAAGTGCACGAAATGAAGAAGTGGTGCCGGCTGCACCCCGAGCAAACGCCGCCCGGGATGTCTGCGGCGGCCAGCGGCGGCGACAATTCGCAGCGGCTGCGCCGAGGCTTCGAGAAAATGGGGTGGAGCGTCGTCGAAACGCTGACTGAGGTGCGCATCCAGCGCCCGGGCGAAGCGGGCCAGGCCGAAGAACTCTTGGGCGACATGGCCGGCGACGCCGAGGTGTTGTCCGAATGGAGTGACGACTCCGAGTCGCTCGCCGACACCGTCTTTCACTTGGAACGTCAGTTGCAAGAGTTTATCGCGGACAACCTCGAATCGATTCCGGTCAACGGCAAGCGCCTGCACCTCTATTCGGACGGTGTGTCGATTGGCCGCGAATATCCTACGAGCAGTGGCCGACGGATCGACATTCTGGCCGTCGACGACGACGGCAATTTCGTGGTCTTCGAGTTAAAGCGCGGCGAGGCGCCAGACAAAGCCATTGGCCAGATCGCGAGCTATATGGGTTGGGTGTCGCTGAACCTCGCGCACGGCAAGGCGGTGAGCGGTGTCATCGTCGCGCGCTCGATCAACGAGAGCTTACGCGAAGCGATCGCCGTCGTGCCGCATGTCTCGCTCTTCGAATATAAACTCCGATTCGACCTCAACGCGATTGGTGCGGCCGAGGCTGCTCTGTCCAAGGAACCCTATTGATTTCTGTTGCGATCGACTTATCGACATCAAAGAGCTGATCAAGCTTACCGGGGATAGTCGCAGTGGTGCATATGAGAAAATGAACCGGGCATCCAACGCCTATGACGCGGATCATCCCGTTGGCGTTCGGTTAGGACGGAAGTCGGTACGTATCGGCATCGACACGACCGGGATCGGGCAGGGCGTCTACCAGCTCGTCACGAAGTTTTTCCCGGCCGCGACACCGTTCCACTACTCGGTCGAGATCAAGACCGCGCTCGTGATGAAGGCGCAGAACGTGAGCCTCGACGAACCGCGCGACACAGTCAACTTCCGCAACGTGTTCATGTACGCGCCGAACGGGAAGAAGGACGGCATCCAGCTCATCCCTGTATCGGAGGTCGCGGCAAAGGATGCGTTTTTCAACATCAAGAACGTGACGCGCGACGTCCTGCTCGCCGCGCATCGCGTCCCGTCGAGCACGAAGTAACGCTTGATCTCGAGCGTATCCTCACACGAAAAAAAGCGCGCCGAACGGGGGAGTACGGCGCGCGAAATAAGCTGGATGAGAGACCAGCCTACAGGCGTGACTGACCGAGGCCGGACAGTCGCCGTCGATACTAAGCGCGTGCCGTATGAAACCCTGTCAGGGTTTGTCAGGCGAATTAAATTCGGTGCTCAGGCGTTTTGTCTACGGCAGTATTGCCCGAAGCTGATCAACTAGAGAGGGCGGAAGCTTGATCAAAGTCTCTTCATAGGCGCAAGCATCAAAAACGACTTCTTCGCCTTGGTCCACGCTAATAATGACCTTATTTTCGCCAATGCACGTGTATGACCTTGCTGACCGGCTTCAGATACAGCGATAGCGTGCGGCCTTCGCCTTCCGGCCATTCCACACGCTCTAACCGATAACCCGTCCAGCAACCCAGTGCCTGAAGCGCCTTGCGATCGAGCAATTCTTCCTCCTGACCTCCTTAAAGTCAGGCGTCAGGTTACGCAATCGCCCTCAAACCCTCCACGGTTTTCCGCGACGAACCAAAAATGAGCGGTCTCTATGCACGCATGTACCCGCGGCTCCGGGCCGCCCGGCGCGGGCTGCGCGGCGATGGGCGGGCCGACTTTCTTGTGCACTTTTATGCGCCCTGGTTATGCAGTCTGTAGGCCGCTCCAAATAATGCACAGGGCGTCGATGGGATCACGCGCTGTCCTTCTCATTTTGAGGAGCGGCGTTCTGTCAACAGCTTATCCCCTTGCCGCTAACAAACGTCCGGCTGGTCGTCCCGGATAGCACGGCTTCAACCTGATTTGTCGTGTCTGTCAGCGTAACGTCGGTGTAACTCACGCACGCCAGCGCGAGGGTTTGCCCAGATGGGCAAGAGAGTGTCGTGTTCGCCGGCGGCCCGACTGTAATGCTGGCGATGACACGACCATTCTTAGGCTGCACATTCGAGAGCGTTGCGCTAAGAGCCGATGGTCCCACTTTGTTGCTGGCCGCGGGATGGTTGCCGCCACCATTGAAGCACGCATATACGGCGCTACCCTGTGCAGTCAGCGAATAGCTTACGTTCTGGTTGCCTAGGCCAGCCTCATCAAAGGCGACAACCAGCGCACCACTGTCGGCAACACTCTCAGTCGCACTCATGAAGTGTGCTCCTGCTGTCGCGGCCAAAGCTGTGGCTGCGACAACGGAAAGAGCCGCCGCAATTTTTATTTGTTTCATTTGAACCTCGCTCATAGAAGATGAAACATGAAAGTCACGCTTGCCCACACTGCTTAAGCGAGCCTGGATTTAATCACTTGCACATACCATAAGAGGGTTTTCCCATAGGCGCTCCTGGACAATGAGCCGTCGCTGACATTGCTGATGCCATTAAAGGGTTTCATAAAAATCTACGTATTAATCGTCCGGACAATTGGTCTATTTTTGTAATAATTTTGGCAAAAATCTGTGACGGTATGCCGGGCAATAGTGGCGCAGCGAGTTGGACAAAGGTATTGTTTGATTATTAAGATTCTGACAAAAATACCCCTCGCGGGCTTCCGGCTTGAATTGAGCGGGTCGCACACGGGTGCTGGGTATTGCCTGATGAGTTGCAGCCAAAGATAGATGACGAAATGTTTTGGAGAGGTGGCCTCCAAATTGGGCTTGTTAGCTTTAAGAATAGGTGTGTTACAAAAAACTTTTTTAATTTTTCGGGCGGTGTTATGACGGTGCGTCCCTATCCAAATGCACAAGAAATTTAACCCTGATAATAAGATGTATCTGGAAAAAATTTGTAATGATGCGCAGTTGAACTACGGCACCCGATGCAGGGTTGTCTGCTCCGACAACCTCTGCCGCCTCCCGGCGTCGCATGATTGTTCGCGGCGCCACACTGGTCATACCCGCTTTGGTCTTGCCTCGCTCACGTCAAATCATCCACTCGAGGCACTTCGAGATTGAGCCGCTGATGTCTCGATAAGGGGCGGCTCCCACGAGCGCATGACATCATACTGTCAGTACTTTACGCCCACGGACGACTGGCTCGGCGAAGAGGGAGTGTCGTTCGACGACTACGAAATTCCATCAATGCGTCCCTAAAAGGGAGGGTGGGAACGAACAACTGAAATAGGGTGTGCAATTGTTTCTTTTAAGATTTAGTAGGCCTTTCAAAGGATTGTTTGCAACTATTTTGGAAATGGAACCTGAGTTCTAGACTGCCCTTGGCCCTATCTCGTGCCTGAGTACGGACGTTTTTTTACCCGGCCACGGTCCTCCTGTGGCCGGTTTTTTTGCCTGGCGAAGGCGCTGATAGATGACCGTGCAACTGATTACGCGACAACAACACGGTTGCGACCTTGATGCTTCGCGCGGTACAGGCGTTCGTCCGCCTTGCGCAGGATCGCGTCGATCGTCTCTCCGTCCCGGCCGAATTCGGAGGCGCCAACGCTCACGGTGACCTCGATCGGCTTGCCGATGCCGGCCTCAAATGGTGCGCCGGCGATCGCTGCACGGATGCGTTCACCGATCGACTGTGCGGTATCCAGCGCGGCTTGCGGCAGCAGGACCATAAACTCTTCTCCGCCCACCCGCGCAACGCCGTCGTACGGCCGGATCGCATCGAGGCATTTGGTGACGAAGCGCTGCAACACCCGGTCGCCCGCCTGATGTCCGTAGCTGTCGTTGATTGCCTTGAAGTGGTCAAGATCGAGCGAAAGCAATGAGAACGGCGCGCCATTGCGCTTCGCCCGGGCAATTTCCGTTTCCACGCGCTCGATGAATTGCCGCCGGTTGGCCGCGCCCGTGAGCGGGTCCGTTGCAGCCAGATGTTCGAGCTTCTCGTTGGTCCGCTGCAGCGCCTGCAGGGCCTGCTCCGTCCTCGCCATGGCTTCTCTCAACCGGGCAAACAGCTCTTCCTGGCTGTAGATCTTCGAAAACGAACGCGTCGTGTGAAAGGCCTGCACCACACCGAAACTGAGCAGGAAGAAGCCGGCAGCAAAAATCGCATGCGCGAGCCACCACATGTGATTCCACGGCCGCCCGAGGATGAAGGCGAGCGAGGACAGTGCGAACCACGCCACCGAAATGCCGTAGATCGTCATCAGGGGCGAGCGGATGCGACGCACGACTGGGGCGACAACATTCACGGTGGAGAACACCATTGCACCCCCCTCCAACGAAAGGCGCACCCACTGGTTGCCGGCCACCGGCGAATAGGCGAGCGCGGCGACCGCCACGTCGATCAGCCCAAACAGCGCGATCCACGTGATCCAGGTGCGGCGATCGACGCGGGTTGCGTCGCTGTCGGCCTTGCGGCTGTAGGCGAGCTGCCCGACAAAAATCAGGATCGACATGGTCAGACGCGAGGCCGGCCCATACAGCAGGAACAGCCAGATATTGTGATGCGCCATGCCGGTGAAGGCGCCATGCAACGCATAGACGAGGGAGAAGCCAAGAAAGCCTAGCGTAAGCCAACGCAGCAACGGCTCGCCGGACAGGCGATAGCAACGCCAGCAGACATAGGTGACGAACGCGCCTTCGAGCGTGGCAGCAGCGATCGCCAGCTCGTGAAAGGCGTGATTCTCGAATTTCAGCGACGGATCCTGGAAGAAGTACAGGTAGGCAATCAGATACGCCGGCACCAACGCGAAGCCAGTCAGCAGGAGCTTGGCATATATCCGGGTGACGAACTGGGCAGCGCCAGTCGGCTCTTTGGAGGCAACATTGGCGTGCATGTTCGGTCCTCGGTTTCTTCGGACGAATTCAGTATAGGCACGGGAACGCATTCGGCGAGACCTTTATGCGTCCCGCTCTGGGAATCTGATTCCGCAGCGGATTTCCTGGCGCGCGGCTACTACAGTGAAATTACAGTTTGTATGAGCTTGGTAGCCCTGATTGACCTTGATTAGCCATGGTTTTGCGGTTTGCGGGTCGTGCAAAGCATTAATATTTAAAGGTTTGTAGCGCGTCGGTAAAGCTGCCGAAGGCAGGGGCTGCTGGTTCGATCCCAGCCGGGCGCGCCAGCCTATCAAGGGTTCCAGCGGATTCGCCGGTTTGTGGCGTTAATCAATTGATGTCGTTTACGACATCAATTGGTTGTTTTTCCGCTGATATTGGTCCCGTAGCAGGACTACTACGGGAAATTCTGAGAGGCGCTAGGCCGCCGCCCGCACGAATACGCCTGCCGCGGTCAGAAGCTCAACAGCCTTCTCGACCGGGATGCGCAGCCTCGTCGCGATGCTTCGAGCGTAGGTCGCCTCGTTTGACATCCGGAGCTTTGGATTTTGCGAGGCGCTCAGGAGCATCGTCGCGTCGCTGTGAGTCGACGGGACGGCAAGATATCGCATTGCTATTTCGCAAACTGAGCGCTGTCCGCGATAGAAGCGTTCATATGTTCAATGCGCCAATTACAGAGGGGGCGCGGTCTATACCGTGCTCGCTACCGAAGGGTTTTGCCAAATGTGGGACGAGCTTCCCGATGGCGCCCCCCCGAATGGATGGACAGGGGGCTAATAGGCGCCAAATTATGAAAACCGCCGGTCATTGAGCGCTGTGGTAAGAACTGCTGGATGCATCGGCACTGGCAATGTCCGACGTTCCTGCGCCAGACCATTCGTGGAATGGGCCGCCCAGACGATCAACAAGTCATTCTGGGTGAGGCACCTATTATCGGCAGCACGAGCCAAGGGCGCTCCATATCAGGCTGCCGTCAGGGCGTTGGCATTCAAATGGATACGGATCCTGTCCCGCTGCTGGCAGACACGGACACTGTACGACGAAAGCGTCTATCCGAATGCATTGAGGAGATGGAACTCGCCCACCTTGGAAGCCTCGCGCTTCCCTCCTCGAAATACTTGACGGACTGACTTAGGGCGTGAGGCGTTCCGTCGAACCGCGGTCACCCATAGGAAGTTTTTGGAGGTACGACAGCCGTTCGTACCTTTGCATTGCATATAACTGTCCAAGCATTGCGTGCTAGTCCCGCAGCATCCAAGGGCGATTATCAGTTTTTGCGATCGTACCGCCAGCGTGGTTGGTGCGAAACCCCGCGTGAAGCCACGCCTGGTTGCTGCAGTTAGTCAGCCGTAAAAAGAAAGAGAAATCGGAAAAATAGGTTCTGTCAGGCGGGTGGAGGGCATGTCGCGCCTTGATATACCATGATGTAGGTGTAATGTCTGTCCCATGACAGCGGCGCGGCTCCTATAACACTCCATTCCGCGTAGTCCCCGGATACGGTAGTGGCGGTTGTCAATTGCCCGATTCCGACCGTCGCTAACTGCTGTGTTGCGCTCATCGCAACATTTCCATACCACTGCACCTGGGTTCCATTCTGGTGCCAGTCGCCATTCCATGCATGCTGCGTGGTTGAGTACCAAGTGTTATTCGGTTGGAGACAGACCCCCTGGGAGGCATAGGTCGCACCAGTAGTCTCTTGATAAAAGGTGGCTTGCCAGTAACCGGTTGTCACTGGGGCGGCATGAATAACTCCTGCAAAGCTAAAACCGAAGACTATGCTAGCGGCGAGTTTCGTGAGTTTTTTCATTTTGGGCATTCGTAGTAAATTGAGACGATTTGACAGCTGCACCGAGATAGTTGCATCTTTGTATCGCGTCAGTCTAGCCGCCTCACAAGGTAGCGCGAAGCAATGATCGACGATTCATTAAACTGGATAGAAAAAATCCATGTATTCGCGAAAACGGCATCGCAGCGTTTTTGCTACACGCATCAGGCGGCGCTGTTTATAGCTCAGGGCGCACCAAAACATGCCTGTTCAGGGTCTCGGCGGTATCGCCGTACTATCGTTTCCCTTTCCGCAGTGAAATCGCAGCCAGTGGCGACCATCGACGCCTTACAGTGACGCGAGCTTCAATCGGCTGCGGCCGGCCTGCCAGGCGTGCATCTTCCGTCGCCTGTTGCGTCGCCCGGCACCGGGCCGGCCCGGCAGATCGGCGCGGCACCGTCGCACTGCTGCACCGTTATGCGAGAATCGCCCGCAACGACAACTCCAAGCGTCGATCGCGGCGGCCGTCCGCGCATCGCGCCGACTCCCGATGGCTGCCATTCCGTCTTCCTCGACCGCAGTCGATGCCCGCGCGCTGACCGATGCGCAGCATGCCTTGCTCGCACGCCTGCACGCGTATTCCCCCGACGATCCGAACGCGCCGCTGCCATACAGCCGGCGCCTCGCCGACGCCGAGGGCTGGTCGCACGAGCACGCACTGGCCGTGATCGACGAATACAAGCGCTTCGCGTTTCTCGCGCAGGTGGCCGGGCACCCGGTCACGCCGTCGGTCGCGGTCGATGCCGCCTGGCATTTCCACCTGCAATACACGCTCGAATACTGGGACGTCTTCTGCGCCAGCGTGCTGCGCGCGCGGCTGCATCACATGCCCGGCACGGGCGCGCCGGACGAAGCCGCCGTGTACGCGCAGCGTTATCGCGACACGCTCGACAGCTATCGCCGGCTGTTCGGCTGCGAGCCGCCGGAGTCGATCTGGCCACCTGCGTGCCTGCACGCCGCGCACGGATCGCCGCAGCCGGACCTGCCGGCCGCGGACGAGCCGGCCGAATCGGATTCGCCTGCCGCCCTGCCGGGCGGCAGGATCTGGCGCAACCGGTTGCCGAAGCTCGTGTGGCCGGCCGCCGCCGCGAGCGTCGCCGCGACCTGCGCATCGGCGCAGGACTTCAACGTGTTGAACTACACAGGGCCGCAGTTTCTCGCGTTCTACGTGCCGGCGTGCATGGTCGCGTTGCTGCTGATCGTGGGCCTGCAACAGATCGAATATCGCTGCCGGCGCTGGGGCGCGCGCGCTCGCGAAGCGCCGCCGAACCTGACGGTCGAGGAAGTCGCGTATCTCGTCGGAGACGAATCGCGGGCCGTGCAAGTCGCGACGCTGTCGCTCATCCATGCTGGCGCGATCGACCTGAGGATGGCGGGGCGACTGGGCGCGCGCGTGCAGAGCCTCGATGTGAGGCGCGCCGGCGCATATGCGGACGAATGCTACTGGCTGGATGGGCAACCGGGCGAGGAGGCCAGCTTCGGCGCGTTCCGGCAGCTGCTGGCGCGTCGGGTTTCCGAATACGCGGATTCGTTGCGCAACTGCGGCTGGCTTTGGGCGTCCGGCGAGATGCGGACGGCGCGCATGGCTGCGCGCACGATTGCGCTGCTGGTGCTCGGCACGGGCGCGGCGAAACTGGCGGTCGGGCTGAGTCGAGGGCGGCCGGTCCTGTTGCTCGTCATCTGTATGGCGGCGTTCGCGATCGCATACCACTTCGTCGCGCAGCGTCTGACCGGATTCGGGCGCGGCGGCCTGACGGTGGGTGGGCAGGCGTCGCTTGACGCGTACCGGAGCGCACGCCAGGGCGAGTCCGATTCGCCGGACGAGTTACTCTGGGCTGCTGCGCTGTTCGGTGCGGGAGCGTTGGCCGGCACCGCGTGGGCCGTGCATTCGAGTGCTTTGATGGAGCCGCCGCCGTTGATGCGAGCCCCGATGGCGGCGCGCACGGGCGGTTCTGATTCGTCCGGCAGCAGCGGCTCGTCGTCGAGCTGCGGTTCGTCGAGTTCGTGCAGCTCCAGTTCATGCAGTTCGAGCAGTTGCGGCGGGTGCTCGTCGAGCAACTGAGCAGGCGTGGTGCGCTTCTGCGAAAGCCGGCGCCGGGGCGTCGTGACGGAAAAGCGCGCGCGTGCCGTCGGGTGCAGAAGGCAGGTCCATTTCGATGCCTGGCGTATCCGGGCCGCTGACTCGGAATGCCCTCCGCCCTATCGACAGAACAGAAGTCAGAACGCCGTTCTTATTCGTTGTCGGTTGTTGTCGCGTGCTTCCTATACTGCGTCGTCCATGATCGCGGCCGATGTGCCGCGTCGTTTCCCCGTTCCTGCCAGGCGGCCCCGGCATCGAGCCGCTGCGCCGGCATACTTGCGACCGCAAATGAACGTTACGACTTCCGACGATTGTATTGGCGTGCTGTCCGACCATGCGTGGTCGAAGCATTTCATCGTGCTGGGCTACCGGGATGGCGCCTTTTCGGCGATTCCCAACAATTTTTTCCGCAACTGGCTCGACGAAGAGGCGCAAGTCGGCACGTTTCATATCGGTCGTTGCTCGGCGCTCGGTGTGGGCTCGATCGTGAAGTACGACCAGGGGCATCAGAAACTCGTGATCGGCAAGAACGTGGCCGGCGGAATGCGCCTGCGCTTCCTGCTGAACGGTCAGCACGAGATGCGAACCATTTCCACGACGCTGTTCAGCATCTACGGTAATGGCCTCAACAATGCGCCGATGCCGCAATACGCGGATACCGTGATCCATAACGATGTCTGGATCGGCGATGAAGCGCTGTTCCTTGGCGGTAGCCAGATCGAGAACGGATGCGTGATCGGCGCGCGGACCGTCGTTCCGCCCAATTTCCGCACCGAGGCTTACGGGATCTATGCGGGTTCGCCGGCCCGTCTGATCCGTTTCCGCTTCACGGAGAAAGTGCGCGAACAACTGCTGCAGCTCGCGTGGTGGGACAGGCCGCTCGACTGGATCAAGCAGAACAACGACGCATTTCTCGTCGATCTCACCGCGGACGAAGCGCGGGCGCTCGACACCCTCGCGGCGCTCAAGGAGGCCAAGGGCCGTGCTGTAAGCTCGTCCGGGCACCCGGCCGCTGCACCGACCCCCATCTAACCGTCCGTTCGCGATAACCGTCCGTTCGCGATGCGGGCCGCGCATCGCCGCATGACATGACGCCTGCTTCCGACGTTTCCGCGCCCGTTCAACAAGCCGCAGCCCTGTGCCAGAACGGGCGGTTCGCCGACGCGCTGTCGCGCGTCGCGCCGCAGCTCGACGCGCCGGCGCCGGACGTTGCGGCGCTGCACGTCGCGGCCGTCTGCGCGCTCGGCCTGAACCGGCTGGCCGACGCGGAAGCCTGGTGGCGACGCGCGATCGACGCGATGCCGGCGTTCGATCCGCCATACGACGGCCTTGGCGCGCTGCTCGTGTCGCAGGGCCGCCTGCCTGAAGCGGAGGCGATCCTCCGCCGGCAACTCGCTTCCGTCACGCCGTTGCGGGCGTCGCATCATCACCGGCTCGGCAAGGTGCTCGAAGCGCTCGGCCGGCTCGATGAAGCCGAACAGGCGTTCGGGCAGGCGCTGCTGATCGAGCCGCAGTCCGCCGACGTGCTGACCGATCTCGGCAACGTGCTCCGCGTTCTCGGCCGGCCGGCCGAGGCGGAACTCGCCTATCGGCTCGCGATTGCCGTGCGCGCCGACCATGCGCTCGCACACGCGAATCTAGGCGCGATCCTCGTCGACATGCAGCGGCTGCCCGAAGCGGAAGCGGTCAGCCGGCAGGCAATCGCGCTCTGCCCGGACCACCCGGAAGCGCATTACAACCTCGGCGTCGCGCTGCAGAATCTCGATCGCTTGCCCGAAGCGGAAGCGGCGTATCGCGACGCGATCCGTTGCGGCCCCGGCCTGCCGCAGCCGCACAACAATCTCGGCTGCGTCCTGCGCGCGCAGGGCCGCCACGACGAAGCGACGGCCGCGTTCAGCGGCGCGCTCGCGCTCGCGCCGCAGATGGCCGAAGCGCATTACAACCTGGGCACGACGTTCGCGCATGCCGGCCGCCACGACGACGCCGAACGCGCGTACCGACGCGCGCTCGAGCTGCGTGCCGATTACGGCGATGCGCGTTTCGGGCTGGCCACGCTGCTACTCGGCCTTGGCCGGTTCGAGGAAGGCTGGCGCCGCTACGAATCGCGCTACGAGCAGTCGGCGTTCGTGTATCGCCGGACGCGCGAGGTGCTGCGGTGCGCGCAGTGGCAAGGCGAGCCGCTTGCCGGCAAGACGCTGCTCGTCTGGCAGGAGGATGGCCTTGGCGACATGCTGCAGTTCAGCCGTTATTTCGCGGAATTTCGCGCGCGGCACGCGGCGCGCGTGGTCGTCGCGTGCCAGCCCGCGCTGCATCGGCTGATGGAGACGGTCGACGGCGTCGACGAAGTGCTCGATCACGATGCGGCCGCCGCGCGTGCGCAGGAATTCGACTACTGGACGAGCCTGCTGAGCGCGCCGATGCACGTCGGCACGACGCTCGACACGATTCCGCCGCCGGTGCGGCTCGTACCCGATCCCGCCCGCGTCGCGCGCTGGCGCGCGCGCCTCGATGCGCTGCCGGCCGGCCCGCGCGCCGGACTCGTGTGGAAGGGCAACCCGAAGCATTGCAACGATGCGCACCGCTCGCTGCCGTCGCTGGCTTTGCTGACGCCGTTGTGGAGCGTTTCAGGCGTGAATTTCGTGAGCCTGCAGAAGGGGCAGGGCGAGGACGAGGCGCGCGATCCGCCGGGCGGCCTGCCGTTGCTGCATCTGGGCTCGGAGATCGACGATTTCGCGGATACCGCTGCGATCGTCGCGCAGCTCGATCTCGTGGTGTGCGTCGATACGTCCACCGCGCATCTGGCCGCGTCGCTCGGCAAGCCTTGCTGGGTGCTGCTGCCGAATCAGGACGTCGACTGGCGCTGGATGCACGACCGCGACGATTCGCCGTGGTATCCCGGCACGGTGCGGTTGTTCCGGCGCGGGCGCGACGAGAACTGGATTCAGGTGGCCGCGCGCGTGCGCGGGGCGTTTGCGGCGCAATTTGGCGCGAACGACGTGCGGTCTTGCGCGTTCGTGGAGACCGGTGGCCAGCGTTGAATGTCGCGACGATCGCAACGCCCCGGCCGGCCCTTCGCGCGAGCGCCGGGAATTACCCGCCATTGCCGAATCTGTTCGTCGTTTCGAATCGATCGCGCGTCGCTAGAATCAACGCGTTTTCGGGGCAACGTCCGACCGACAGTATCGGGCACGCGTTCCCGTCATGCATGACATCGACCAAGGCCGGCCATGAATAACTGGAAGTTTGTCCCCGTTGAAAGCCTCGTGAGCGAGGAAGCGCTCACGCGCGCGCAAGCGTTCGATCTCGATCGCCACGTCGTCGAGACGACGGTGCGCGGGCTCACGTTCCGCTGGCTCGCGCCGAGCAAGCGACTGCTCTGGATGGCGGCGGGTCTCGAATACATCGAACCGGAACTGCTGGACTGGATCGACCGGTTGCCGCCCGCATCCGTCTACTACGATTTCGGCGCGAGCAACGGGATCTTCGCGCTGTATGCGGCAAAGCGCGGCTTGAAGGTGATCGCGATCGAGCCCGATCCGTCGAACTACTTCCTGCTGTCGTGGAACGCGTACCTCAACACGCAGGACGGGCTCGACATCCAGGCGTTCAACGTGGCGGCTTCCGACCGGTTTGCGATCGACCGGCTGTACATCCGCAAGATGGAACTCGGCGCGCACGAGAAGATCGTCGGCCAGCCGTCGCTGGTGTCCGGCGAAACGTTCGCACCGAACCACGTGCATGCGATCCAGGTCGTTCACTTCGATCGCTGGCGCGAGCAGTTCGGTCTGCCGCAGCCCGAGTACGTCAAGATCGACGTCGACGGGCACGAGGTTCCGCTCATCGACGGTGCGGCACAGGGCCTGGGCGCGTGCAGGCAACTGCTGATCGAGATCGAGGACGCGAAAATGGACCTGCTCACGCGCCGTCTCGGCGAGTTCGGTCTGACGATCGCGAGCAAGCATCCGGTGCAGAACTACGCGGGATTGTGGAATTGCATCTTCGTGCGCTGATCGCCGAGGCCCGCAGCAACGCGGGCCTCGCTCAGAATCCCGACAGATAGACCTGCCGGTCTACGGCGGTGCGGTAGGCGCTGACGAACCCGCGACGGCTCCATTGATCGCACGAGAAATCGTCGAAGCGGCACGACAGCGACAGCTTCCAGTCGGTGATGTCGCTGGTGAGCGTCCGGTGCACGAGATAGGGCGACATGAAGAGCACGTGCCCTGCGTCGATCTCGATGTCGCAGGCGCCGTCGATCTCCTGGTCGTCAAGCACGTAGCCGCGGTCGGTCTGCTCGCCCGGCCACAGTCCGCGCCGATGGCTGCCCGGGACGATGCGCAGTCCGGGTGCCCCTTTGCGCACGTCCGCGATCGACGTCCACGCGATCACGCCGCGAGAGGACGTCCCCATGCTCGGCCAGTCCTGGTGATACGGCAGCCCGTAGTTGTTGCCGATGCGATCGTTCGCCGTGTAGTGGGTGACGATCGGGCCCGTCTGCATCGGCATCGCGATACCGAGATGGCGGTCGAGCGCGGCCGTCAGCTCGGGTGAGCAGAAGAAGCGCTTCACGTCGATATCCTCGGCGAGCAGCTTGATGATGTTGCGGTTGCGCATCGCGTCGTCGCCGAATCGCGGAATGAAATGCCGCTCGAACTTCGTCCGCACGACGTGTATCAGCGATTGCAGCGCATTGTTCGCGACGATCGCGTAACCGAGTTCCCGAAAATCGCCTGCGATCACGTCCATTTCGTCTCACCCTGAATTCCGCTGCCGGCCCGCGCTTGCGCATAACCGAAGCCGGTCGCGCCGAAGCCGTCGCCGTTGTAGAACATGTACAAGCGCTCGCCAACCTGCACGACTTCCGGATACGCGACCATGAACGCGTCCCAGCCGCTCGGCGACACGTCGAGCCCGGCACATTCGTCGAGTCGCCGCCAGACGATGCCGTCGGTCGATTCGGCATAGCCGATCCGGTAGCTGACCGACGAACACTCGCGGTAACCATCGTGGCTGCGCTTGCAGAACCACATCCGGTAAAGGCTGCCGTCGAAATGGACCGACGCGCGCGCCAGTCCGCCTTCGTGATCGTCGAGATAGTCGATCGCGACGCGGCCGCCGCGCGTCCATTGGATGCCGTCGCGCGATTCCGCGTACTTCAGGTGATAGCGCGCCTCGGGCTTCCCGTCGACCTGGGTCCAGCCGGTGCACGACAGATACCAGTTGCGCCAGATGCCATGCTCGATCCGAACGCAGGTCGTGCCGCAGAAATACGGCTCGTCGGCCGTGCGGTCCATCACCGGCCCGTCGAACAGGCGCCGGTAACGTCGGCCGCCGTCCTCGCTGATCGCGAGGCCCACCGCGTTGTGGTACGGAATCGTATTGCGCACGTTCCAGCCGATGTAATACAGATAGCGAACGCCGTCGTGCTCGACGACCGACGACGGCATCGTGCCGCAGTCGTCGAACGCGCCCAGCGCGCCCGGCGGCAGCACCGGTTCCGGATCGACGGAGACGATTTCGGCGGGCGCGCTCGCGCGGACGGCCATGCTCGCGATTGCGCTGCGATTGCCTGCGTCGCGGCTGCTGAACAGCAATTGCAGCGTATCGCCGTCGACGCCCGCTACCGTCGGAATCTGCGCGTGCGATTTCGCCCAGGGCAGCCGCGCATCGGGCGCATAGATCAGCCCCTGCTTGTCCCAGTGTATGCCTGCCACGGGCTCCCCTAGATCTTCAGGTCGGTGCTGGCCATCGCGAGCTTGACGGCGGGATTGCCCTTGTACACCGACCAGGGCTCGGTCGATTTCGCGATCGCGGCAGCCATCGCGACGAACGTGCCTTCGCCGATCGTCACGCCGTCGCGCAGCGTGGCGTTCACGCCGACGAAGCTGTACGCGCCGATCTTGCAATGGCCGGACATGACGACATGCGAGGTCATCGTCACGTGATCGTCGACGCGCCCGTGATGCCCGATGTGGTTGCCGCTCCACAGCACGACGTTGTCGCCGATGGTCGTGAACGGCTGCAGCGTGTTGTCTTCGAGGATGAAGCAGTTCTCGCCGATCGTGTTGTGGCAGACGGTCGCGCGCGAGCTGACATAGCTGATCAGCGGATAGCCGCGCGCCTTGAGCTCGTTGAAGATCTTCTCGCGCTCGAGGTTCATCCGCTTCGGCGACATCGGTGCGAAGAAGCTGAAGTCGCCGGGAGGATGGGACTCGACGACGTCCTCGAACGCGATCACGGGCAGGCCCTTGAACGTGCCGCTTTCCGGCAGGTACTGCCGGTTCACGCAGAACGCGGTCACCGTATGCGGCGAATCGTGCTCGAGGTAGTAGTGCGCGAGTTCCGCGTAATCCTGCAGGCCGAACAGAATGACGTTTGCCATCAGTTGTGCTCCCTGTACACGTACGTCGTGTACTCGTAAAGCCCGTAGTCGTGCCGCACCACGTAGTGGCGCGACAGCTCGCGCGACAGGAAGTGCGTCAGCTGCGTGACCGGTACGTGGAACAGGTCGTCGCGTTCCCAGTCGACTTCCTTTGACATCACGTTGAACGCGATGCCCTTGCGTGCCTTCGGGAACACGACGCGCAGCACGCGCGAGAAATAGTCGAACATCTCGTCGTAGCCGAGCTCGCGCTTCTCGGTGAAGACGCCATTCATCACGATGTAGTCGTATTCGCCGAGCCGGTCGGGCTCCGCAAGCACGTCGACGCACTGGTAGTCGTTGTCCGGATACTTGCGCCGAGACAGGTCGCAGAAGGCGGGCGACGCATCGAGCCCGGTATAGCTCAGGCCATCGACGCCGTGGTCCAGCATGTACTGGTACAGATGCGACGCCCCGCAGCCGAAATCGAGCAGCGTGGCAGGCGTCGACCCGGGCCGCACCAGGTCGAGCATCACGCGATATCGCGTGTCGGCGTCCTCGGCATTGGGCCAGTCCACGCCGCGATGCGTATCGCCGTGGCGCTCGAGGCACGACTCGTAGTGACGGATGAGGGTGTTATGGAGATCGTCTTTCATGACAGCGTGGCGCCAGCCAGCAGTTGGTCGATCGACGCGTCGTCGTTGCACATCAGCACGTCGATGATCGACAGCGCCGGAACGAACGTGCCACGAACGGGCGTGTACGGCGCGAGACCGGGTGTCAGGAACTTCAGCTGCAGGCCGGCGGCAGCGAAAGTGTGCGGGTCGTACAGTTCCTGCCCGCCGACCGGGTTCACGTAGATGTCCGCGTGCTCCTGCCGGCCGATGTCGATGATGCGCGCCTGGGCCTTCAGGTCCGCGTTCGCGTAGCGTCGCGACGTCGCGACGATGTTCGTGTCGAGCCGCAGGTGGTCGCGCAGCGTGATCAGGCCGTGCAGCAGGAAATCGGCGAGGTTGGGTGCGTCGTGCATCAGGATGCGCTCGACGACCGGAAACACGCGCGCGAAATGCGGCGAGCGTGCGTAGCTCTGGTGGATCGTGCGCAGGATCCGGGGCCGCCACGCCGCGTCGTCCGCCACTTCGATATCGCAGATAAGCCGGTTCTGGCTCGCCTGCCGCAACGGCATGGTGATCATGTGCGGCGCGCCGTTGACATTGATGCGGTTGCGATTGATCCAGCCGCGATTGATGAAGCTCACGTCATCGAACACGACGAACGTGTCGACGCTGGCCATCAACTGGAAATAGCCGACGTACGGGAAGAAGTACGGCTGCATGACGGCGAGCCGGCGTTCAGCTTGCATGTTGCGTCAGGCCGGCCTCGACCAGCACGATGTCGATGATCCGGTCCTGGTCGCGCGCGGTGAGCGCCGGATAGATCGGCAGGCACAGCACCTGATGCGCGATTTCGCTGGCGACGGGCAGGTTCGAGCGTGCCGACGACGGCAGGCCGCGATAGGTCGGAAACTCGCTGATCAGCGGGTAGAAATACCGGCGCGCCGCGACGTTGTGTGCGCGCAGCGCATCGTAGACCGCGTCGCGCGTCACGGGGAAGTCGCGGGTGATGCGCACCGGGAAATACGAATGGTTGCGGGTGCTGTGTTCGGGAACCGGGGGGAGCAGCAGGCCCGGCACGTTCTTCAATGCCGCTCGATAGCGCTCATCGACGCGCGCGCGGCCGTCCGCGATCCGGTCCATGTGCTGGAGCTGCAGCAGGCCGAATGCCGCCTGCACCTCGTTCATCTTGCCGTTGATGCCGGGGCCGATCACCGTCACTTCGTCGACGAAGCCGAAGTTCTTCAGATGATCGATGCGGCGCTTCGTCTTTGCGTCGCGGCAGATGAGCGCACCGCCCTCGAACGTATTGAAGATCTTGGTGCCGTGAAAGCTGAGCACGGACATATCGCCGAATTCGAGCACCGAGCGGCCATGGCGGCGCACGCCGAACGCGTGCGCGGCGTCGTAGAGCACGCGCAGGCCGTAGGTGTCGGCGATCCGTTCGATCGCGTCGACGTCGCACGGGTAGCCGTAGACATGTACGGGCAGGATCGCGGTCGTCTGCGGCGTGATCGCCGCTTCGATGCGCGCGGCATCGAGATTCATGGTCACTGGATCGATATCGACGAATACCGGGCGAATGCCGTTCCAGTGCAGCGCGTGCGTCGTGGCGACGAAGCTGAACGGCGTCGTGATGACTTCGCCGGTGATCTTCATCGCCTGCAGTGCGGTGATCAGCGCGAGCGTCGCGTTGGAAAACAGCGAAATATGCTCGACGCCCAGGAATTCGCAGAGCGACCGTTCGAGTTCCGCATGGAAGCGGCCGCCGTTGGTGACGATCTTGCTTTCCCAGATCTGGTTCAGATACGGGAGGAACTCGTCCAGCGGAGGCATGTAGGGCTGTGTGACGGGTATGAGCTTGTCCATGATGCTGTCCCGAAGTCGTACGTCTCGAGCGCAAATGCGCACGCCGGTGATCGTGAGAACACTCTAGCGGGCGCGGCGCCCGGCTGATCGGCCGAGCAGGAGGCGATTTGCGAGCCAATTCGCGCTAATGCCGCCGCTCGCTCGCCGGGCTGGCCCCTCGCACCGCATGCAACCGGCCCGTGCGTTCAGCCGGCCGCTTCGTCGACGAGCAGCGAGGTCGGCCGGTCGGGCAGGACCGCATCGAACGAGATCGGCGCGTCGCCCGCGCACCAGCGGCGCCACATCATCCGCAACGCGACCGACAGCCCCTGCGCGACGACGTCGGGATGGAACGGCGCCGACGCGAGGCAGCGGTCGCGCAGGCCGTTGCGCAGCGTCTGCAGCATGTCGGGATCGTCGGCGAGCGCGATGGCTTTGCGGACGAACTCGTCCTTGTCGTGCGCAATGAAGGCGTCGAGATCGACCCGCTTGAGCCAGCTGGCGGAGCCGCGGGTCGGGATCGAAAACCCGGCGAGCGTCACGGTCGGTACGCCCATCCACAGTGCGTTGAGCGTCGTCGTCGAGCCGGCGTACGGGAACGTGTCGAGGCAAATGTCGACGCGATGATGCTGCTGTAGATAGACGGGGATGGTCGCGCGCGGCTGGAACGTCAGGCGCGCGGGATCGATGCCTTCGGCCGCAAACCAGCCGGCGATCGTGTCGCGATCTCGATCTTGTTCGATCGCGCCGATCACCATCCGCGCGTCGGGCTTCGCGCGCAGCACCGCGGCCCACAGCGCGATCACGTCCTGGCGCAGCTTGTTGAGCCGGTTGAAGCTGCCGTAGGTGACGTAGCCGTTGTGCAGTGCGGGCAAGCCGTTGACGGGCGGGCAGTTCGCCGGCGGCGAATACGGCGCCAGCGCGGGCATGCGCACGATTTTCTCGACGAACTGGTCGTCCAGTTCGCCGGCCGGCGTGACGATGCTGTCGCTGAGGTAGTAGTCGATCGCGCTCATGCCGGTCGTGCCCGGGTAGCCGATCCACGATGCCTGCAGCGGCGCGGGTTTGCGTGCGAGCGCGACCAGACGGTTGCGGCCGGTGTGACCGGAGAGATCGATCAGGATGTCGATGCGATCGTTGCGGATCTGTTCGGCGAGCGCGGCGTCGCCCAGCGTCGTCACGGTTTTCCACGTGGTGGCGTGCGCACGCAGTTTGGCGGTGACATGATCGTCGATCACGAAGTTGTAGTAGAAGTGCAGCGACAGATTCGGGTCGCGGCTCAGGTGTTCGACGACAGGTAGCAAGTAGTGCGCGACCGCGTGGTTCAGCAGGTCGCCGGAAACGAAGCCGATCCGCAGCGCGCGCTCGGGGTCGCGTGAATTGGCGTAATTTTTCGGCAGTGCGTGTCGTTCGTGCCGTTTGCCGAATGCGCGATGTTCGTCGAGCAACATCTGCGGCGTGTTGGTGTCGTCGTGAATCAGGCTGAACAGCAGCGAACTGTGCGACACGCTGTCGTTCGGATCGATTTCGATGGTGCGCCGCAGCCAGGGAACCGCCTCCTGCGCGGCGCCCTGATCCAGCAGCACGAAGCCGAGTGCCCCGTTGGGCGATGCCGCATGCGGCGCCAGTTCCACTGCGCGCCGGCATGCCGCGACGGCTTCCTGCTGGCGCCGCAGCCCATGCAGCGCAATGCCGAGAATCCGGTTCGCCTCCACATTCGTCGGTTGTGCGGCAATGATCAGACGGCATTGGGTTTCCGCTTCCTGGAGCCGGGTCATGAGTCGCAGCGTCTCGGCGAGCAGCGTCCGCAGCAGGAGGTCGTCGGGAAAGCCTTCAAGTGCGCGATAGGCGATATCGATCATCTCGGCGTATTGCAGGTCCCTGTAGAGCGAGACCGCAAGGGCGCGCAGGCACGCGGCGTCGTCCGGATATTCGGCGACGAGTCGTCGCGCGAGCGCGAGCGCTTCCGCTGATCGTTTCTTGTCGAAGAGTCCGGCGTGTTTCTGCAGTTTGTGCAGCGGCGCTTTGCGCACGGGGCCGGCGGGGACGTCTCCGGTGGTGCTTTCGTGGGGGGCGTGCCGGGACGAAATATTCAGCGTGATGCCGGCCGGGCTGCTCGGGCCCGCGGCGGGGGCCGTGGGAAACGTCGCGGTGGGCGTTGCCATTTGCGAGATCAGGCCGTCCAGCGCGGGGCCGTGTACGCCGCGCTGCTGTGCCATTTCGACGGCGATCCATGCGGCAGGTGCCTGGTCCGCCCGGTACAACGCGTTGATGTAGCTGACCCAGCATTGGCCATTGCCAGGATTTTCACCGAGCGCGATCTCGAAGTGCGGAATCGCGTCGGCCGGCTGCCCGGCGTCGACCAGCAGCACCGCGAGGTTGTAGTTCGCTTCCGCGTGTCCCGGGACGGCATCGAGGATCGCGTCATACAGCGCTTTCGCATCGTCGAATGCGCCGTCGTGATGGCGCTCGATGGCATTCTGCATGACGAGTGCGATATCTTGCTCGAACTGCTGCTCTGGGCTGAGCGTGGCGCGATCGGACGAGTCGAGTGGAAGCATGGCGGGGGACGCGGTTATTCGGTATTTGCCATTATCTGTAACGTGCGGTCGCGCCGAACTCGCGAGATGCTGCCAAAAGCGCTGCCAATTCCGCCGATTGGGCAGAGGCGGCGCGATTGAGCGGCGACGTACCGGACAGGCAAAAAAAACGCCCGCACGAGGCGGGCGGAGGCGAACGAGCACGCCCTCACATCAGCGCGTAGTTCTTGTTGTCGGGTTGGCGCGCGCGGGTTGGCGCGGCGTTTGCGGTGCGTTAGCGGCTCGCGACGTTCTGGTACTGGCCGACGGCCTGCACGCGGCCCATCGCCGCCTGGTATTCGTCGGTCAGCTCCTGCTGCGCGCGTTGCGCGTCGGCGAAGATGCGCTCGTTGCTGGCCTGCATGCGGCGGATCGCGGCGATGCCGGCCGGCGGCTGGTCGGACGCGAGCAACGCGACGAGCGGCTCGCGCGCGTCGACGAGGCGTGTCGCCTCGATCCAGTCGGCCATCGACGCCGCATGTTCGATCGCATCGGTGAGCGCGTCGAGCTGCGCGATCAGTTCGGTCTGTTCCATCGTGGCTCTCCTGTCCGGCCGGCGGTCAGCCCTTGTTGTTCGACATCGCGCCGGCGCTGTTCGCGCCGCCGAACAGCTGCGTCAGGTACTGCGAGTTGCTGTTCATCGTCGACATCAGCTTGTTGAGCGCGGTGAACTGCGCCTGGTACTGGCTGGTCAGCTGTGCCGCGTAGTTCGACAGGTTCGTCTGCTGCGTCGTGACGCTCTTCAGGTCGTTGCTGAGCGCCGTCGTGCGCGCGGCGATCAGCCCGTTCGTCTTCGTGTAGTTCGTGATGTTCGTCGTCAGCTGCTCGCCGATTCCGTTCGTCGAGTTGAACAGCGACGCAACGCCCGACGGGTTGGTCTGCAGCGCGGTGTTGAGCGTATTGCTGTCGGTCTTCAGCGTGCCGTCGGCCTGCAGCGTGACGCCGATCGACGCGAGGTTGATCGTCGAGCCGTTGTTGTTCACGCCGCTCGCGACGATCGACGCGAGCGAGTTCTTGATCGTGTTCAGCGTCGAATCGCCGAGCAGCGGGCCTTGCGACGACGCGCCTGACGTGAAGCTCGACAGCGAGCCCATCGTCGTGACGAGCGTGTTGTAGAGCGTCACGAAGTTGTTGACCGCGGCGGCCTGGGTTTTCGTGTCGGTGGCGACCGTCAGCGTTTGGGTCTGGTTCGCGTTGACGGCGGCCGTGGTCAGGTTCAGCGTGACGCCGGTGATCGCGCTCGTCACGGTGTTGCTCGCGCTCGTGCCGGCGATGCCGTTGATCGTGAACGCGGCGTCCTGCGCGGCCGTGCTCTGCTTCCATGCGGCGCTGCCGTTCGCGGACGTGAACGTCGACTGGCCGCCCGTCGTACTGGCCGTCGACGTGACGCCGAGGCTGGACAGGCCGTTGTCGCCGGACACGTTGCTGAGCGCGACGCTGATCGTGTTCGCCGCGCCGGTCGGCGTCGAGCTGAGCACGAGGTGCGCGCCGTCGCTGCCGTTGACGACCGATGCGACGATGCCCGGGTTGCCGGTTGCAGTGTTGATCGCGGCGGCGATGCCGGACAGCGTGTTGTTCGTGCTGCTTACGTTGACCGTGAACGACTGGCTGCCGAGCGACAGCGTCATCGTGCCGGTGCCGAGCGCCGTCGACGAACCGAACGCGGCCGACGACAGCGACTGCGACGTCGCGATCTGCGTGACGCCGACCGAATAGCTGCCGGCGACGGAGCCGGCGCCGGCGGTCGCGGTGAGGCCGGTGCCGCTCGCGGTCGCGGTGAAGGTGTTCTGCAGCGAGCCGTTCGACAGCGTCGTGAGGCTGGTCTGCAGCGCGCTCAGCGCGGCCGAAAGGGCGCCGTACGCGGAAATCTGGGTGTTGTCGCTGGCCTGCTTCGCGGTGAGCGCGGCGCTTTGACCGGCGGTCTTCGCATTGACGAGCGCCGTCACGAGCGAGTTGACGTCCATCGACGAGTTGCCGGTCGAACCGCTGATGATCGATTGCGCGGCTTGCTGCAGCTGGCTGTTGGCCGCGTTGGTGGCGGAATTGATCGTCGACATCGTGTTGCTCCGTGCGGCGGATGATCCGTGAAATGCTGGGTGAAGACCTGGCCGCGGGGCGAAGCCCCGCGCGCCAAGCGCTTGCGGCCGGGCCGCGCGTTACGCGGGGCCCGGCCGTCGGTTGCTACGCGATTACTGCAGGAGCTTCAGGACCTGCTGCGGCAGCGAGTTCGCCTGTGCGAGCACCGAGATGCCTGCTTGCTGCAGCACCTGGTTCTTCGACATGTTCGCGGTTTCCTGTGCGAAGTTCGCGTCGGTGATCTGCGACTGTGCCGACGACAGGTCGGTCGACTCTGCCTGCTGCGCCGTTGCGATTGCCGTGAAACGGTTTTGTGCCGCGCCGAGTGCTGCCTGCACGTTGTTCACCGTCTGCAGCGCGTTGTCGATCGACACCATCGCGACGTTCGCACCGCTGACCGTGCTGATGTCGAGGCCCGACACGGTCTTCGGCGTGTTGACGGCATTGATTTGAGCGATCGAGTTGTTGATCGCCGTGAGCTGCGCGGCCGTCGTGCCTGCGCCGGTTGCGCCTGCTTGCAGCGACAGTGCGCCGACCTGCGTGCCCGTACCGGCCGTTGCGTTGGCACCGAACACTGCCTGTGCGACCGCTGTCGTGATGCCTTGGCCGTTCTGGTCGGTGAACGAATAGCCGCCCTGACCGTCGGAAATCACGTTGATCGCGGAGATCGTCGCGGAGGCCGACGTATACGCGCCGGCTGCGTCGAGGTTCAGGCCCGTCACCGTGCCGACCGTCTGGCCCTTCTGCACCAGGCCGCCGCCGATCTTCGCAGCCGACATGCTTTGGCTCAGGTCCAGCGAAATCGTCTGGCCGACGTTCGCGCCGACCTGGAACGACACGATGCCTGCCGAGCCGTCGAGAATGTTCGTGCCGTTGTACGTCGTTTGCGACGAGATACGGTTCACTTCCTGGACCTGCTGCGCAACTTCCTGTTGCAGTGCTGCCTGGTCGGTCGTGGACATCGTGCCCGTCGACGCCTGGACGGCCAGCTGGCGGATACGCTGCAGGCTGTTCGTCAGCGACGACAGTGCGCTCGATGCCGTTTGGATCATCGACACGCCGTCGTTCGCGTTCGACACGCCCTGGTTCAGGCCGTTGATCTGCGTTTGCATCCGCGTCGAAATCGCGAGGCCGGCTGCGTCGTCGGCTGCGCTGTTGATGCGCTTGCCCGACGACAGACGCGTGATGGCTTGCGACAATGCGCCTTGCGAGCCGTTGAGGTTCTGCTGAGCAACCAGCGAGTTGATGTTGCTATTGATTCCGAGCATGGAAAAATCTCCTGTTTAAGCCGAAAGCCCTGGAAAGCCGTTTTTGGCGTCGGCGGAAGCACTCGTTCATTGCTGGCCGCCTCAGAGCAGGATTTCGGCGTACCAAAACAAAACTTGAGGGGTCTGTTGAGATTCGTCCCGATTTTTTATCGTTCTTTGTCATTTCGGACGGGGCGGGCCAGATGCCCGACTAACGGGGGCTGAGGCCGGCCTGCCGACGGAGTTGCAAGGCTGTGAACACGGAATCGACAAAAGGATGGTTTTGTCTGTGATTCCCTGATATGATGGCGGGCTGAATTGAGATTTCTGTCACGCCTTTGCCGGTTTCGGCATGTCTGCTGGCAGTCAAACGCGGCGCTGCACGCGGTTGTGAAGCGTACTCGCGGTGCTTTCCGCCTCTCTTTTCCGGCCTCCGAGGCCGTATTTCCGCTCGTTTCGCCTGTTGTGGGGACGCTCGGATGGCCGGTGCGTGGCGCTTGGCCGCTACGTTTTTGACCGTTTAAGCAATTTAGGAACGACATGACGACGATTCTTCTGAAAGAAAACGAGCCGTTCGAAGTGGCGATTCGCCGCTTTCGTCGCGCTATCGAAAAAAATGGCCTGATCGCTGAGCTGCGCGAACGCCAGTCTTACGAAAAGCCGACCGCAGTCCGCAAGCGCAAGAAGGCAGCAGCCGTCAAGCGCCTGCACAAGCGCCTGCGCAGCCAGATGCTGCCGAAGAAGCTCCACTAAGAGCGTCTTACGGCTCGCCGCTACGGTTCGCCGCGAAAACGGCGGAGTGTGTCTCGAAAGAGGCCGCTCCGCCGTTTTGCTTTTGGAGGCCGGGAAAGTCCCGATGCCGTGACGTCGAGGCCGCCGACCCGCGCGTGCTGGTGATCTATCTGTCGCTCGCGGTCGGTCGTGCCGGCGTCGTCACGCGCCGCGCGGTGATTGGAGGGGGCAGAGCCGTTGCCGGCTCCGGGTGATGGTTGGCGCTGGTCAGCCCGCCTTGCGCCGGCGTGCCGGCTGCTTGCCGCCGAGCGCCGCGCATTGCGCGTGGCACGGGCAGCCGGTCTCGTGATCGTTGACCATGCCGGTCGCCTGCATCAGCGCATAGCAGATCGTCGAACCGACGAACTTGCAGCCGTACGCCTTCAGCGCATTGCTGAGCGCGTCGGACTGCTCGGTCGACGCGGGCGCGTCGCGATACGACTCCCATGTGTTCTGGACCGGCGTGTTGCCGACGAACGACCACAGGAACGCGGCGAGCGACCCGTGCTCGTCGCGGATGCGCTGCACGGCGCGCGCGTTGGTCACCGCAGATTGCACCTTCGCGCGGTTGCGCACGATGCCGGGGTTCTCCAGCAGTTTCTCGATGTGCTTCGGCGTGAAGCGCGCGACGGCGTCGACGTCGAAATCGGCGAACGCTTCGCGATAGCCCGCGCGCTTGTTCAGGATCGTCGACCACGACAGCCCGGCCTGTGCGCCTTCCAGGATCAGCATTTCGAACAAGTGGCGATCGTCGTGCGACGGCACGCCCCACTCGGTATCGTGATAGTGAGCATCCGCTTCCGTCTTCACCCAGTTGCACCGCTGCGACATCGTCTGCCTCGTTTTCAGTGTCGGTTCGATCGCGCCAGCATAGCGGAAGCCCTTTTCGCGGGATAGCCGGCCGAACGGCAGATGGGCGCGCGGCGCCGATCCGGTTAAGCTTGGCGCCTGTTCGAATCAGCGGGATGGAAGCATGGCGGCATTACTTTTTGCGATCGGCATCGACGGCGGCGGCACGGGTACGCGCGCGGTGCTGGCCGACCGGCACGGGCGCGAGCTCGCGCAGGGGCGCGGCGGCCCGTCGGGGCTCGGTCTCGGCATCGAGCGCGCGTGGGCGTCGATCGGCGCGGCCTGCGCGGATGCGTTCACGCGCGCCGGTTTCGCGTTCGAGTGGTCGCAATGCGCGCTCGGCTGCGGGCTCGCAGGCGTCAACAACGCGGCGTGGCTCGCCGCGTTCCGCGCGCAGGCGCCGCTCGGCGCGCTCGCAATCGAGAGCGACGCGTATACGACCGTCGTCGGCGCGCACGGCGGCGCGCCGGGGCTCATCGTCGCGCTGGGCACCGGCAGTATCGCGGCGGCGCTCGATGCGGGCGGTGCGTGCCGGATCGCGGGCGGCTTCGGCTTTCCGTCCGGCGACGAGGCGAGCGGCGCGTGGCTCGGCGTGCGTGCGCTCGCATATGCGCAACAGGCGCTCGACGGCCGCGTGCCGCGCGACGCGTTCGCCGACGCGCTGCTCGCGGAAACGGGCGCGCAGGATCGCGACGCGCTCGTCCAGTGGTCGTGCGATGCGAACCAGACGATCTATGCGCGGCTCGCGCCGATCGTGTTCGCGCACCGCTCGCACCCGGTCGCGGGCGCGCTGATCGCGCAGGCCGGCGAAGAGATCGGCAAGATGATCGATGCGCTCGATCCGCAGCAGGCGCTGCCGGTTGCGCTGTGCGGCGGGCTCGCGGACGCGCTCGCGCCGGCCGTGCCGGCGCGCCACGCCGCGCGGCTG
>NZ_JBNCAB010000091.1:0-28649 GCF_049805555.1 Burkholderia sp. DN3021
CGGGCGAACACCGCCCCGCGCGCACCGGCGGCCGCCGGCGACGCGGCCGTGCAGCACCACGAGATTCAGAACAAAGCGATGCCGGGCGCAAGCACCGGCACGCCCTCCGGAACGGCCGCCGCTGGGCCCGCCGTGTCCGGCTCTCGCAGCGTTTCACCCAGCGCATCCACCTTGATCCAGATGAGGAGTTTCATGCAGCGCGCCACCAAGATAGTCGCCACGATCGGCCCGGCTTCCAGTTCGCCGGAGATTCTGCTGCAGATGATGCAGGCGGGCCTCGACGTCGTGCGGCTCAATTTTTCGCACGGCACGGCCGACGATCACCGCCAGCGCGCCGAGATGGTGCGCGAGGCCGCCCGCAAGGTCGGCCGCGAGATTGCGATCATGGCCGACCTCCAGGGCCCGAAGATCCGCGTCGGCAAGTTCGAGAACGGCAAGACCACGCTCGTGCCCGGTCAGCCGTTCATCCTCGACGCGGCCTGCGAACTCGGCAACGACGAGCGGGTCGGCCTCGACTACAAGGAACTGCCGCGCGACCTGAAGCCGGGCGACCTGCTGCTGCTGAACGACGGCCTGATCGTGCTGACCGTCGAGCGCGTGCTCGGCGACGAGATCCACACGATCGTCAAGGTGGGCGGCGAGCTGTCGAACAACAAGGGGATCAACCGCCAGGGCGGCGGCCTGTCGGCCCCTGCGCTGACCGCGAAGGACATGGAAGACATCCGCACCGCGATGTCGCTCGGCGCGGACCTGGTGGCGGTGTCGTTCCCGAAGAACGCGACCGACATGGAAATGGCGCGCCAGCTCGCGAACATCGCGGGCGCGCCGTACGGCATCAAGCCGAAGATGATCGCGAAGATCGAGCGCGCGGAGGCGATTCCGGCGCTGCAGAGCATTCTCGACGCGTCCGACGGCATCATGGTCGCGCGCGGCGACCTCGCGGTGGAAGTGGGCAACGCGGCCGTGCCTGCGCTGCAGAAGCGGATGATCCGGATGGCGCGCGAGTCGAACAAGCTCGTGATCACCGCGACGCAGATGATGGAATCGATGATCTACGCGCCGGTGCCGACCCGCGCGGAAGTGTCGGACGTCGCGAACGCGGTGCTCGACGGCACCGACGCGGTGATGCTGTCGGCCGAGACGGCCGCCGGCAAGTACCCGGTCGTCACGATCGAGACGATGGCGGCCGTGTGCGTCGAGGCGGAAAAGTCGGAACACGTCGAGCTGGACAAGGATTTCCTCGACCGCACGTTCACGCGGATCGACCAGTCGATCGCGATGGGCGCGCTGTTCACCGCGTACCACCTGGGCGCGAAGGCGATCATCGCGCTGACCGAATCGGGCGCGACCGCGCTGTGGATGTCGCGTCACTACACGCACGTGCCGATCTTCGCGCTGACGCCGCGCGTCGGCAGCGAGCGCACGATGGCGCTGTACCGCAACGTGACGCCGCTGCACGTCGACTTCAATAGCGACCGCGACTCGGCGCTGCAGGCGGCGCTCGAGCTCGTCGTCAAGCAGGGCTACGTGCAGCACGGCGACATGGTCGTGCTGACCGTCGGCGAACCGATGGGGCAGGCGGGCGGCACCAACACGCTGAAGATCGTGCGCGTCGGCGAGCACTATTGAGTCGAGCATTCGCCGGGCGCCTTGCCGGCGACCCGGGTCGATCGAACTCGATCCGGCACCGTTTTTCGCGCTAAAGCCGCGCGGGGTCCGAAGCCCCGCGCGGCTTTTTTTCTCTTTTTTGCCCGCATTGTGCCGTGCGAACGTAACAAATTGCGAGTGGGCGCCACCGGGCGGTCGGAATCGGAGGCGCTTCGCGATAAAATGCGGCTATTCGACGCTCAGCCGCGCCGCGCCGCCCCGGTTTGAACGAGGGCGGGTGCCGCGCCGGCGTCAGGGCGCACCGGTTTTCATTCAAGGAGTTCCACAATGCCTCTCGTATCAATGCGTCAATTGCTGGATCATGCGGCAGAGCACGGTTACGGCCTGCCGGCCTTCAACGTGAACAACCTGGAGCAGGTCCAGGCGATCATGGCGGCAGCGGACCAGGTCGGCGCGCCCGTGATCATGCAGGCATCGGCCGGCGCGCGTAAGTACGCGGGCGAGCCGTTCCTGCGCCACCTGATCGAAGCGGCGGTCGAGTCGTATCCGCACATCCCGGTCGTGATGCACCAGGATCACGGCCAGTCGCCGGCGGTCTGCATGGGCGCGATCCGCAGCGGCTTCACGAGCGTGATGATGGACGGTTCGCTCGAAGCCGACGGCAAGACGGTCGCGTCGTACGAGTACAACGTCGACGTGTCGCGCAAGGTCGTCGAGATGGCGCACTCGATCGGCGTGACGGTCGAAGCCGAACTCGGCGTGCTCGGCTCGCTCGAGACGATGAAGGGCGACAAGGAAGACGGCCACGGCGCGGAAGGCACGATGACCCGCGAGCAGCTGCTGACCGATCCGGAGCAGGCGGCCGATTTCGTGAAGCTCACGCAGTGCGATGCGCTTGCGATCGCGATCGGCACGTCGCACGGCGCGTACAAGTTCTCGAAGAAGCCGACGGGCGACATCCTGTCGATCCAGCGCATCAAGGAAATCCACGCGCGCATCCCGAACACGCACCTCGTGATGCACGGTTCGTCGTCGGTGCCGCAGGAGCTGCTGGAAGAAATCCGCCAGTTCGGCGGCGACATGAAGGAAACCTACGGCGTGCCGGTCGAGGAAATCCAGGAAGGCATCAAGCACGGCGTGCGCAAGATCAACATCGACACCGACCTGCGTCTTGCGATCACCGGCGCGATCCGCCGCTACCTGTTCGAGAACCCGGGCAAGTTCGATCCGCGCGACTACCTGAAGCCCGCGCGCGAAGCGGCGAAGCAGGTCTGTGTCGACCGCTACCTCGCGTTCGGCTGCGAAGGCCAGGCCGCGAAGATCAAGCCGGTGTCGCTCGACAAGATCGCCGAGCAGTACAAGTCCGGCGCGCTCGCGCAGGTCGTACGCTGAGACTGTAGTACGATTGCCCCGCCCGATTCTTCTGCAAGGCAGGGGCGGGCAGCCAGGCCGGATGTGATCCGGCCCCAGGCAGCCGTTCCGTCCGGCCGAACGAGGGCCGGCCGGCAACCGCCCGGGCACTGCCCGGCCGGTTCGCCGACGTATTGCAAGACCGCCGTTCCCGCCTGCCGCGGGGAACGGCGTTTCCCTTTTTGTTTGGCTCCTTATCTGCGAAAAGACGATGTCTACCCTTTACGAATCCACGCTCCGCTCGCTGCCGCTCCTCGGTCGCGGCAAGGTCCGCGATAACTACGCGGTCGGCAACGACAAGCTCCTGATCGTCACGACCGACCGCCTGTCGGCATTCGACGTGGTGATGGGCGAGCCGATTCCGAACAAGGGCCGCGTGCTGAATCAGATGGCGAACTTCTGGTTCGACAAGCTCGCGCACATCGTGCCGAACCACCTGACGGGCGACGCGCCGGAAGCGGTCGTCGCGGCCGACGAGGTCGAGCAGGTGACGGGCCGCGGCGTGGTCGTCAAGCGCCTCGAGCCGATCATGATCGAAGCGGTCGTGCGCGGCTATCTGGCCGGCAGCGGCTGGAAGGAATACCAGGCGTCGGGCGCCGTGTGCGGCGTACAGCTGCCGGAAGGCCTGCAGAACGCGCAGAAGCTGCCCGAGCCGATCTTCACGCCGGCCGCGAAGGCCGAGATGGGCGAGCACGACGAGAACATCACGTTCGAGGAAACCGAGCGCCGCATCGGCACCGAGCTGGCCGCGACGATCCGCGACATCTCGATCCGCCTGTACAAGGAAGCGGCCGACTACGCGGCGACGCGCGGCATCATCATCGCCGATACGAAGTTCGAATTCGGCCTCGACAACCACGGCAAGCTGTACCTGATGGACGAAGTGCTGACGGCCGATTCGTCGCGCTTCTGGCCGGCCGACCAGTACCAGGTCGGCACGAACCCGCCGTCGTTCGACAAGCAGTTCGTGCGCGACTGGCTCGAGGCGCAGCCGTGGGGCAAGACGGCGCCGGCGCCGGCGCTGCCGGCCGACGTCGTCGAAAAGACGGCCGCGAAGTACCAGGAAGCGCTCGAGCGCATCACCGGACAGTCGCTCGCCTGAGCGAGCTTTGCATGGGACCGGATGCGAAGCATGGGGCCGGAGTAAGTGCTGAAGCACCGACTCCGGCCGACATAAGTGCTGAAGCACTAACTCCGGTCGACAGGAACTGACGAAATGAGTGAAATTCAGACCGCCCATACGCACAGCGCGCCGCTCGTCGGCGTGCTGATGGGTTCGAGTTCCGACTGGGACGTGATGAAGCACGCGGTAGCGATCCTGCAGGAATTCGGCGTGCCGTACGAAGCGAAGGTGGTGTCCGCGCACCGGATGCCCGACGAGATGTTCGACTATGCGGAGAAGGCGCGCGAGCGCGGGCTGCGCGCGATCATCGCGGGCGCCGGCGGCGCCGCGCACCTGCCCGGCATGCTGGCCGCGAAAACCACGGTGCCGGTGCTCGGCGTGCCGGTCGCGAGCAAGTATCTGAAGGGTGTCGATTCGCTGCACTCGATCGTGCAGATGCCGAAGGGCGTGCCCGTCGCGACGTTCGCGATCGGCGAGGCCGGTGCCGCGAATGCCGCGCTGTTCGCGGTGTCGATCCTGTCCGGCACGTCGGCCGATTACGCGAACCGGCTCGCCGCGTTCCGCGTGCGCCAGAACGAAGCCGCGCACGCGATGGTGCTGCCGCCGCTGGAATGACGGCGCACCGGCGGCCGCGCGTCGCGGCTGCCTGATTCTTCCCACTGCGGCGGGCAGCGCCCGCCGCGACCGACCACTGACATGACCGCAACTCCTGATTCCGTTTCCCCGATCCTGCCCGGCGCGTGGCTGGGCATGGTCGGCGGCGGCCAGCTCGGCCGCATGTTCTGCTTTGCCGCCCAGTCGATGGGCTATCGCGTCGCCGTGCTCGATCCCGATCCGACGAGCCCCGCCGGCGCGGTCGCCGACCGCCATCTGCGTGCGGCCTACGACGACGAAGCCGCGCTCGCCGAACTGGCCGACCTGTGCGACGCGGTGTCGACGGAGTTCGAGAACGTGCCGGCCGCGAGCCTCGACTTCCTCGCGCGCACGACGTTCGTCGCGCCGGCCGGCCGTTGCGTCGCGGTCGCGCAGGACCGGATCGCGGAGAAGCGCTTCATCGAGGCGTCGGGCGTACCGGTCGCGCCGCACGTCGTGATCGAATCGTCGGCGGCGCTCGCCGCGCTCGACGATGCCGCGCTCGACGCGGTGCTGCCGGGCATCCTGAAGACGGCACGCCTCGGCTACGACGGCAAGGGCCAGGTGCGCGTGCGCACCGCGCAGGAAGCGCGCGACGCGCATGCGGCGCTCGGCGGCGTGCCGTGCGTGCTCGAGAAGCGCCTGCCGCTGAAATACGAAGTGTCGGCGCTGATCGCGCGCGGCGCGGACGGCCGCTCGGCCGCGTTTCCGCTCGCGCAGAACACGCACCACAACGGCATCCTCGCGCTGACGGTGGTGCCCGCACCGGCCGCCGATGCCGCGCGCATCGAAGAGGCGCAGCAGGCGGCCGTGCGGATCGCCGATACGCTCGGCTACGTCGGCGTGCTGTGCGTCGAATTCTTCGTGCTGGAAGACGGCTCGTTCGTCGCGAACGAGATGGCGCCGCGCCCGCACAACTCCGGCCACTACACGGTCGATGCGTGCGCAACGAGCCAGTTCGAGCAGCAGGTGCGCGCGATGACGCGCATGCCGCTCGGCAACCCGCGCCAGCATTCGCCGGCCGCGATGCTGAACATCCTCGGCGACGTGTGGTTCCCGAACGGTGCCGCGGCCGATGCCGTCACGCCGCCGTGGGACACGGTCGCGGCGATGCCGGCTGCGCACCTGCACCTGTACGGCAAGGAAGACGCGCGCGTCGGCCGCAAGATGGGGCACGTGAACTTCACGGCCCCGACGCGCGACGAAGCCGTCGCCGCGGCCACTGCGTGCGCACAGTTGCTGCGCGTGCCGCTCGACTGAGGCGCCAGCCGATGTCCATCGATCTCCCGAACTCCGTGACGCCCGCGCAGATCGACGCGGCCGCCGCGCTGCTCGACGCGGGGCAACTCGTCGCGTTCCCGACCGAAACCGTCTACGGGCTCGGCGGCGACGCGGCGAATCCCGAGGCCGTCGCGCGCATCTACGCGGCGAAAGGGCGGCCGGCGAACCATCCGGTGATCGTGCACCTGCCGCCCGGCGGCGATCCGGGCTACTGGGTCGAAGACCTGCCCGACGATGCGCGGAAGCTGATCGATGCGTTCTGGCCCGGCCCGCTGACGCTGATCCTGAAGCGCCATGCGCGCATTCCGGACGCCGTGAGCGGCGGGCAGGATTCGGTCGGGCTGCGCTGCCCGTCGCATCCGGTCGCGCAGGCGCTGCTGGCCGCGTTCAGCGCGCGGCGCGGCGGCCACGGCGGCGTGGCGGCGCCGTCCGCGAACCGGTTCGGCCATGTGAGCCCGACGACCGCGCAGCATGTACGCGACGAATTCGGCGACACCGTGCATGTGCTCGACGGCGGCGCATCCGAAGTCGGCATCGAATCGACGATCCTCGATCTGTCGCGCGGCTTCCCGGCGCTGCTGCGCCCGGGCCATGTGACGCCGCAGCAGATCGCCGACGTGCTCGGCCGCGCGCCGCGGCTGCCGGACGGCAGCGACGCGACCGCGCCGCGTGCGTCCGGCACGCTGAAGGCGCATTACGCGCCGCGCACGCCGCTCGCGCTGCTGCCGTTCGATGCGCTCGAGCCGCTGCTCGCGGCCGCGCAAACCGACGGCGAGCGCGTCGCGCTCGTTGCACGCGCGTCGCGCGCGGGACGCTGGGCGCAGGCCGACGGCGTGCATTTCATCGCGGCGCCGGAAGATCCGCAGGCCTATGCGCGCGACCTGTACGGGATGCTGCGTGAGCTCGACCGCGCGCAGGTCGCGCGCATTCTCGTCGAGAAGTTGCCCGAGACCGTCGAATGGATCGCCGTCAACGATCGCCTCGGTCGTGCTGCGGCCGCGTTCGAAGCACAGGGGTGAGCGCGGCAGCGCGGCACGTGCCGACGCCGTAGGTCGCTCGCCGACGAGCATGCATTGTGCGACGCGTCGGGATCGGAAAAACAAACGCCCGACCGGTGAACCCGGTCGGGCGTTTTCGCTTATGTTCGCGTTCGCTGGCGCGAAGCATCCGCCGTCCGGTCCGCAGCAGCTGCGCGGACCGGACGCGGGGCTTACTTGCCGACGCCGGTCGCCGCGATCTGCTTCTCGACGAACTGTGCGATCAGCTGACCCATGTGCGTCGACGGGTGGACCGTGTCGGCGAACATGTAGGTCTGGTCCGCGTTCGCGGTCGTATAGGTCTGCGGCGAGCAGAACAGCGACGAGCCGAATGCGGTCGGCATCGGCGCGCCGAACGCCTTCGCGGCGTTGATCATCGCCTGCAGGTTGCACGCGGTGCCGGTGTTCGACACCGTGAAGCCGTTCGCCTGGAAATTGGCCGTGATGCCATCCTGCCACGTGAAAATATCGAGCAGCGTGTACTTGGTCGTGTCGACCTTGAGCGCCTGCAGCGTCGCGACGAGTGTCTGATTGAACAGCCCCGACAGCTGCGTGAACGCCGCCTGCGTGCCGCCTGCCACGGCCAGTGGCGTGCCGCCGATGTCCGGCATGTTCGACACGAACACGTGCGTGCCGCCTGCCGCGACGATCTGCTGGACGATGCCTGCGTACTGCTGCGCGGCGAGCCCGATCGCCTGTGCCGCCGCGAGCTGCGCGGCCGGCGTGTTGCCCTGCGCCTGCGCGACTGCCGCTTGATAGAAGATGTCGTTCGCGCCGCCGTTGAGCAGCACGATCTGGCCCGTGTTGAAGCTGCCGTGCTGCGACAGGTACTGCTTGACCTGGTCGGCGATCGGCATCGTCGTCGCCTGCGCGTAGTCGGAATTCGGCACGCTCGCGTCCGCGTGGCCGATGCCCGGCTGCAGCGTGACGCGCGCGCCGCCCTGCGCGTAGCCGAGGCCGCCCGTGGCCTGCAGCGGAATGCCGAAGCCGCCCTGGTTCGCGGGCTGCAGCGTGTCGCCGTAGTAGGTCGCGACGAGCTGCGTCCACACCTGGCCCGGGTTGGTCGTGAAGCGGCCGCCGCCGAAGCCGAGCTTGATCTGCGAATAGGTGCCGGCGTCGGACAGGCTGTCGCCGAACGACACGACCTGCATCTTCACGCCGGAAGGCGGCGTATTTGACGCGCTGCTGTTGTTGTCGTCACCGCCGCCGCACGCGGCGAGCAGCGCGAGCGCGGCGCCCGCGATCGCGACCTGGGCGGTGCGCAGCAGGCGTTGCCGGATATGCGACGGGAATTGTTGTTGTGACTGCATCGTTCGATCTCCTCGTAGATATGGCCTGATGTGTTTCTCATCTGCCGCGTGCCTGCTCGGAACCGGGCTGCGCGGCGGCCGTTGGCTGAAACGGTTATTGGTCACGCGCGGCCGCAAGCGGCACGGTGCGCGGATCCTGGTTGGCGGCCTCGACGATCTGCGCATGATAAGCGCTCGCCCACTCGGGCGGGCCGAAAATCGCGCGCAGCTTGTTGCGCCATCCATCGACGCGCACCGCGTCGGCCGCCATCGACACCCACTCGTGGAACGTCGCGACGAGCGGGTTGTTCGAGCCGAGCCGCTCGACGATCCCGTACTGCGGCGGGTCGTCCGGCGTTTCCTCGACATAGCTGCCGAACAGGCGATCCCAGATCACCAGGACGCCTGCGTAATTGCGATCGATGTAGCGCGGGTTGCGCGCATGGTGCGCGCGGTGGATCGACGGCGTGTTGAGCACGTACTCGAGCCAGCCGAGCTTGCCGATCGCCTGCGTGTGCACGAAGAACTGGAACGCGAGGTTGATCAGCACGATGCCGACGACCTGTTGCGGCGGAAAGCCGGCGAACGCGAGCGGCAGCCAGAACACCCACATGCCCGCGACGGGGTACATCAGGCTCTGACGGAACGCGGTCGAGAAATTCATCCGCTCGGACGAGTGGTGCACGACGTGCGCGGCCCACAGCCAGCGCACGCGATGGCTCGCGCGATGGAACACGTAGTAGAGGAAGTCCTGCGCGACGAACAGCACCGCGAACGACAGCCAGCCGTCGTGCCACGTGAACAGGCGATAGTGCCGGTAGCAGTACGCATAGACGGGGATCACGAAGAGCCACGCGATCTTGTCCGCGCCCTGGTGCATCAGCGCGAGCGCCGCATTGCACAGCGTGTCGCGCCACGCATAGACGTGGTCCTGCGCACGTGTGCGGGCGAGGTGCCAGGCTTCCCATGCGATGCAGAGCAGGAAGACGGGCGCCAGCGCGAGCAGAAGCAATTCGACGTCGAATCGCATGGGCGTGTCTCCTCCTTTCCCCTGCAAGCCGTGAGGCCGGGCGCGTGGCCCGTTGTAGATATCGGTCAGGCCAACAGCCTACGCAATCGCCACGCGCTAGGCGAGGGGGCAGCGTAGAGGGTTCCCTCTGAGGACAGGGTTTCTACGGAAACCGTGCGGCGCGGGGCCGGGCGGTGCGGCCCCGTTTTACGGGCACGGCTGGCGTGCGGCGCATCGCGCGCCGGTGATGGCGTCCGTTTCAAACCGCGAACGGCGGGATTCCGTGGGCGGGGCGGCGGCAGGCCGCGCGGGCGGCCCGTCTGGGCTGCCCGATGCGCGGTGCCGCCCCGTAGCCAACGCACGCCGACGCCGACCGAGGGGCGGGGATGCGCCGCGTCGCGGCGCGCGAGCCGTCAGTGTGCGCCCGCGTAGATCCATTCGAGCAGCGAGTCGTGCGCGGCGCGCGCGCCTTCCGCGTGATCGTTGTTGATGAAGCTGACGACGACGTAGCTCTGGCCGTCGGCGCCGGCGACGTAGCCGGCGATCGCGCGCACGTCGCGCAGCGTGCCGGTCTTGATGTGCGCGTTGCCGAGCACGCCGGCGTTGGTGAGGCGGTTCTTCATCGTGCCGTCGATACCGGCGATCGGCAGCGAATCGACGAACGCCTGTGCGACCGGGCTCGCGTTCGCTGCCTGCAGCAGCGCGGCGAGTGACAGCGCGCTCACGTGCTCTTCGCGCGACAGCCCCGAGCCGTTTTCGAGCGCGAGGTCCGGCATCGCGATGCCGTTCTTCTGCAGGAACGCCTGGATCGCGCGGCTCGACTGCTCGGGCGTCGCGGGCGGCTTGCCGCTGACCGCGCCGATCGTCAGGAACAGGTTGCGCGCCATCACGTTGTTGCTGAACTTGTTGATGTCGTAGACGATGCTGCCGAGCACCGGGCTGTGATGCACGGCGACGGGCCGCGCGGTGGTCGGCACCTTGCCTTCGCTCACGGGCCCCGCGATCGTGCCGCCGTCCTGCCGCCACAGCGCGAGGAAGCCGCGCGCGAAGAACGTCGTGTGATCGAGGATCGCGAGGTTGGTGGTGCGCGCGCCGCAGCGCAGCGGATAGTCGCCGGCGAACGACGCCGTCATCATCCCGGCGCCGGCCGTCAGCGTCGGGCGCGCGGCCGCGGCGGCCGCGCTGCACGAGCCTGTGCCTTCGACCAGCTGGTTGTCGATCGACAGGTCCGCGAGCGGCGGCAGCACGTCGACGGCCACCTTGCCGTCGTCGCCCGGCGTGACCGTGAACGACACGGCCTTGAACGCGTACAGCAGCGGATCGGGGCCGACGTTGTACGGCGCGCTCACGTCGTCGTCGAACGACGGCAGGTCGCGCGTCGATGCCGCGAAATAGCTCTTGTCGAGCACGAGGCCGCCGGCCACGCGCTTGATGCCGGCCTTGCGGATCTTGTCGACGAGGTCGATCAGCTCTTCGGGCACGAGCTTCGGATCGCCGGTGCCCTTGATGTACAGGTTGCCCTGCAGCGTGCCGTCGGGGTCGACCGTGCCGTCCGTGTAGGCGGTCGTGCGCCAGCGGAAGTCGGGGCCGAGGATCGACAGGCCCGAGAAGGTCGTGACGAGCTTCATCGTCGACGCCGGCAGCATCGGCCGGCTCGCGTTCCACGCGATCAGCGGTTCCGGGTCGCCGACGCGCTCGACGACGACGCTCATCGCCGACGCCGGCACCTTCGCGCGCTGCAGCGCGACGAGCACGGATGCCGGCAGGCCGGCCGCACGCGCGGCGGGCGACACGACGGCGGTCTTGTGCGCTTCCTTGTGGAATTTCTTGCGGGCTTGCGCGGGCGGTGCGAAGGCCAGCGCGGTGCAGGTGGCGACGACGGCGGCTGCGCGCAGGCAGACTTGAGCGCGGGGGGCGAACCGGGCGGAAAGGGCGGAAATCGGCATGGACGAATACGGGTAAGCAGGGGCTCGGGCGGCGCGTGCGTCGCGCGCAAGCGCACATTGTAGAGACAAGTGGGCAAATGCCCGCCGAAATCGCGTGTCGTGCCGCATTGAGGCATCACTTTGCGGCGGGCATGCCGCGCAGGCGATTCGCGGCGCTACAATGATCGGCGTGTTTCACCCGACCCATGGATGCCTGTCCCGATGCGGATTCTGCTTGTCGAAGACGACCGAATGATTGCCGAGGGCGTGCGCAAGGCGCTGCGCTCGGACGGCTTTGCGGTCGACTGGGTGCAGGACGGCGACGCGGCGCTCACGGCGCTCGGCGGCGAGACGTACGACCTGCTGCTGCTCGACCTCGGCCTGCCGAAGCGCGACGGCATCGACGTACTGCGCACGCTGCGCGCACGCGGGTTGTCGCTGCCCGTGCTGATCGTCACCGCGCGCGACGCCATCGCCGATCGCGTGAAGGGGCTCGACGCGGGCGCCGACGATTACCTCGTCAAGCCGTTCGACCTCGACGAACTCGGCGCGCGGATGCGCGCGCTGATCCGCCGCCAGGCCGGGCGCAGCGAGTCGCTGATCCGCCACGGCGCGCTGACGCTCGATCCCGCTTCGCACCAGGTGACGCTCGACGGCGCGCCCGTCGCGCTGTCCGCGCGCGAGTTCGCGCTGCTCGAGGCGCTGCTCGCACGGCCCGGCGCGGTGCTGTCGAAGAGCCAGCTCGAGGAAAAGATGTACGGCTGGGGCGAGGAGATCGGCAGCAACACGGTCGAGGTCTACATCCACGCACTGCGCAAGAAGCTCGGCTCGGACCTGATTCGCAACGTGCGCGGGCTCGGCTACATGGTCGTCAAGGAAAGCTGACGCGTGAGGTCGATTCGTCATCAATTGCTGATCTGGCTGCTCGCGATCGTCGTCGCCGGCGTCGGCCTCGCCGGCTGGCTGATCTACCGGCAGGCGCTCGCCGAGGCGAACGAGCTGTTCGACTACCAGCTGCAGGAAATCGCCGCGGCGCTGCCGTCCGAGCCGTTCTCGCAGGTGTTCGGCTCGCGGACCAACGGCGACGAAGGCATCGTGATCCAGATCTGGAACCGCAACGGCGTGCTGATGTACTTCTCGCATCCGCGCGCGCCGATCGCGCCGCGCGCGGAGCTCGGCTTCTCGACCGAGCGCACCGATCGCGGCGAATGGCGCGTGTACGGCGCGATCGTCGGCGACAACGTCGTGCAGCTCGCGCAGCCGCTGTCGGTGCGCAACCGGCTCGCGGCGAACGTCGCGCTGCGCACGCTGTGGCCGTTGATCGTGCTGCTGCCGTTCCTCGGCGCGGCCGTGTGGGTGATCGTCGGGCGCGGGCTGGCGCCGCTCGGCCGCGTGACGCGCGCGGTCGAGGCGCGCCGGCCGGAAGCGCTCGATCCGCTGCCCGACGAGCGACTGCCGCTCGAGGTGCAGCCGCTCGTGCGCGCGCTGAACGGGCTGCTCGCGCGGCTGTCGGCCGCGCTCGACACGCAGAAGGCGTTCGTGGCCGATGCCGCGCACGAACTGCGCACGCCGCTCGCGGCCGTGCAGATCCAGGCGCAGCTCGTCGCCCGCGCGAAGGACGACGCGTCGCGCCGCGAGGCGGTCGCGGATCTCCAGGACGGCGTCACGCGCGCGACGCGCCTCGCGGAGCAGTTGCTCGCGCTCGCCCGCGCCGAGCCGGACGGCGCGACGATGCGCGAGCCGGTCGACCTGCAGGCGCTGCTGGCCGAATGCGTGGCCGCGCATGCGCCGCTCGCGCAGCGGCGCGACATCGATCTCGGCTTCGAGGAGACACGCGCGGCGAGCGTCGTCGCGGACGTCGGCGCACTGCGCGTGATGTTCGGCAACCTGCTCGACAACGCGGTGAAGTACACGCCGGACGGCGGCCGCATCGACGTGTCGCTGACCTCCGACGCGGCCGGCCGCGCGTGCGTCCAGATCGGCGACAGCGGGCCCGGCATCCCTGCCGACGAGCGCGAGCGCGTGTTCGACCGCTTCTACCGCGACAGCTCCGCGCGGGCGCGCGCCGACTTGTCGGGCAGCGGGCTCGGGCTCGCGATCGTCAAGCGCGTGGCGGCGCAGCAGGGCGCGACGGTGTCGCTCGGCGACGCGGCCGCGGGCGGCCTGCTCGTCAGCGTCGTGTTCCGCGACGCCGAGATGCCGGCCGAGGCGCCGCAGCAGTCCGAATCCGTGTGAAGAACGCTGTCGGACGGGCCTTGCCGGCCCGCTTAAGCGCCGCTTAAGGCTGATTAAGCCTCCTTTAAGTCAGGGTCGTTACGCTGCGTCCTAACAAAGAGGAGGTCCTACGATGAACACCCGATTCCTTGCGCGCGGCGCCGTCGCGGTCGCCGTGGCGGCCGCCCTGTCGGCCGGTTACTTTGCCGGCACCCGCCGCGCCGATCCGCAGATCATCACGCCCGCGCAGGCCGCCGCGCTGATGCCGGCCGAAGCGGCCGCGAAGACCGGCATCCCCGATTTCTCCGGGCTCGTCGAGACCTACGGCCCGGCGGTCGTGAACATCAGCGCGAAGCACGTCGTGAAGCAGGTGGCGCGGCGCGTGCCGCAGCCGCAGCTGCCGATCGATCCGAGCGACCCGTTCTACCAGTTCTTCAAGCACTTCTACGGCCAGGTGCCGGGCATGGGCGGCGACGCGCAGCCGGACGACCAGCCGAGCGCGAGCCTCGGTTCCGGGTTCGTGATCAGTTCCGACGGGTACATCCTCACCAATGCGCACGTGGTCGACGGCGCGAACGTCGTCACGGTCAGGCTGACCGACAAGCGCGAATACAAGGCGAAGGTCGTCGGCTCGGACAAGCAGTCCGACGTCGCGGTGCTGAAGATCGACGCGAGCGGGCTGCCGACCGTGAAGATCGGCGATCCGGCGCAGAGCAAGGTCGGCCAGTGGGTCGTCGCGATCGGTTCGCCGTACGGCTTCGACAACACGGTCACGTCGGGGATCATCAGCGCGAAGTCGCGCGCGCTGCCGGACGAGAACTACACGCCGTTCATCCAGACCGACGTGCCGGTGAACCCCGGCAACTCGGGCGGCCCGCTGTTCAACCTGCAGGGCGAGGTGATCGGCATCAACTCGATGATCTACTCGCAGACGGGCGGCTTCCAGGGCTTGTCGTTCGCGATCCCGATCAACGAGGCGATCAAGGTGAAGGACGAGCTCGTGAAGACGGGCCACGTGAGCCGCGGCCGCCTCGGCGTCGCCGTGCAGGGGCTGAACCAGACGCTCGCGAGCTCGTTCGGGCTGCAGAAGCCGGACGGCGCGCTCGTCAGCTCCGTCGATTCGAACGGTCCGGCCGCGAAGGCGGGCCTGCAGCCGGGCGACGTGATCCTGTCGGTCAACGGCTCGCCGGTCGCCGATTCGACGTCGCTGCCCGCGCAGATCGCTAACCTGAAGCCGGGTTCGAAGGCCGACCTGCAGATCTGGCGCGACAAGTCGAAGAAGTCGATCAGCGTGACGCTCGGCGCGATGGCCGATGCGAAACTCGCGTCGAACGACGGCGGGCCGGTCGAGCAGGGCCGCCTGGGCGTCGCGGTGCGTCCGCTGTCGCCGCAGGAGCGCAGCGCCAGCAACCTGTCGCACGGGCTGATCGTGCAGCAGGCCGGCGGGCCGGCCGCCAACGCGGGCATCCAGCCCGGCGACGTGATCCTCGCGGTCAACGGCCGCCCGGTCACGAGCCCCGAGCAGTTGCGCGACGCGGTGAAGGGCGCGGGCAACAGTCTTGCTCTGCTGATCCAGCGCGATAATGCACAGATCTTCGTGCCGGTCGACCTGAGCTGACCGGCGACGGCCGACGGCCGGCCAGGCCGGCCGCGGCGGGCGCCGCCGTCCGACCCCGTGGCGTGGTGCCCCGTATGTGTTCCGACCCAAAGGAGAGAGCCATGCAATATCTACGCAACGTGTCCCGATTTGCCGTCGCCGCGGCGTTGGCCGCCGGCCTCGCAGCCGGCGCGACCGGCGCGTACGCGCAGTCGGACGGTTTGCCCGCCGCGCGCCAGCAGGGCGACGTCACCTTCGTGTCCGGCGGCATCGGGCTGGACGAATCGACGGCGTTCCAGCGCAACGAGGCGAAGTGGCCGCTGGCGCTGCGCTTCACCGGCAAGGGCGGCGAATTCCTGGCCGACGTCCATGTGCGGATCGTCGACGGCAAGGGTGCAGAAGTGCTGAAAACCGACACGCGCGGGCCGTACATGCTCGTGCAGGTGCCGCCGGGGCGCTATACGGTGCAGGCGTCGTACCAGGGTAGCGACGAATCCCGTACCGTCACGGTCGGCGCGAAGGGCGGCGCGAAAGCCGCGTTCCAGTGGAGCGCGCAGTAGCCGGCCGCACGCGGCCCCCGCCCGGGTTGCGCAATCGGACGAAGTTTCGCCCATAATGAAAGCCACGGCATTCGTGCCGTGGCTTTTTTCGTTTCCTGTCACCGGCCGGCCTGCCGGGCCGCCCGAAGGAGAAACGATGTCAGACGCCGCCGCCCCTCACCTTGAAATCGTGCCGAACCGCCATCGCGTGCGCGTGATCCACCGCGGCATCACGTATGCCGATTCGCACGGCGTGCTGACCGTGCGGGAAGCGGGGCTGCCGGACGTCCATTACCTGCCGCGCGGCGACGTCAACATGCGCCGGCTCGTGAAGTCGGGCGTGACGAGCGCCTGCCCGTTCAGGGGCGAAGCCGTGCATTTCGACTTGCAGACGGAAGACGGCGTGATCGAGAACGCCGCATGGAGTTACGAGAAACCGAAGGCGGCCGTTGCCGCGCTTGCGCACTACGTCGCCTTCGATGTCGCACGGATCGACAGTCTCGTCGAGACGTCCTGATGCGGCGCGCGTTCATCGGGGAGACATCATGGAACTGAACGACACGTTACGCGTCCCGCTCGCGCCGCCTGTCGTGCGGGAGGCCTTCGAGGATCCCGCATTGCTGCGGGCGAGCTTCGACCATTGCGAATCGTTCGTGAAGCTCGCGCACGGCGAGTTCGCGCTGACGATCACGGTGCCGCTCGGCCCGCTGCGCGCACACTACGACGTGCGTGCGCATGCGGCCGGCGAGCAGGGTGACGCGGAAGGGCGGCCGCGCCGCGTGATCAATTTCAAGGCGCGGGCCGACGGCCTCGGCGCGCTGCGCGGCCAGGTCGAACTGGTGCTGCTGCCCGATGACGATGCGAACGCCACAAGCATCGAGTACGTGGTCTGGGCGACGGCGAGCGGGCCGCTCGCCGAGTTGCCGGCGCGGCAGATCGAGAATGCGCTGCGCGAGTGGACCGACGATTTCTTCCGCGAGTTCTGCGCGGTCGTGCAGGCGAAGCACGGCCTCGCGCCGAATCGCGCGAACCCGGCCGCACAGCGGCGCCAGCATGTGTTCCTGCGGCCGGCGTCGCTGATGGCCGCGACGAAGCGTCCGCTGCCGCCGCACGTTGGCGGCGCGCCGACCGGGCGTGCGGCCAGCGTGCTTCATCATCGCGGTGCCGGCACGGTGCCCGTCTGGGCATGGGCGGCGATGATCGTGTTCGTCGCGCTGCTGCTTTATGCGGCGCGCTGGATCAACGGCGGCTGAGCGGCAGAGCGGCCGAGCACCGCCGGTTTCGCTTCACGGCCCGCCCACCCCCGGGCGCGCGGCGGGCATTACTGCCTCGCAACAGCATCGGCACCGGCTCCGGTGCCGCGGAATTCCCTTCGATACGCAGACGGCGACGTACCGAGCGCGCCCGCGAAATGCTGGCGCAGCGACACGCTCGACCCGTAGCCGGCCGCCTGCGCGATCGCGTCGATCGATTGTCCGGTGGTTTCCAGCAGATGCTGCGCGCGCGCGAGCCGCTCGACCTGCAGCCACGCGGTGACGGTCGTGCCGGTCGCCTGGCGGAAGTGGCGCGTGAACGTGCGCCGGCTCATCAGCACGCGTTCGGCGAGCGAATCGACGCTGTGCGCGGCGTCGAGGTGCGCGCGCACCCAGTCGAGCAGGCCCGCGAGCCGCGCATCGCGCGGGTGCGCGGCGACGGGCTGCGGCACGTACTGGGCCTGCCCGCCCTGGCGGTGCGGCGGGATCACGAGGCGGCGCGCGATCCGGTTCGCGGCATCCGAGCCGAAGCGCCGCCGCACGACGTGCAGGCAGCAGTCGAGCCCCGCGGCCGTGCCGGCCGACGTCATCAGGTTGCCGTCGTCCACGTACAGCACGTCGGGATCGAGCTTCACGCGCGGAAAGCGTTGCGCGAAGTCGTCGGCCCACGCCCAGTGCGTGGTGGCCGGGCGGCCGTCGAGCAGGCCGGCCGCGGCGAGCACGTACGCGCCGAGGCACAGCCCGACGAGTTGCGCGCCGCGTGCGGCGACCGCGCGCACCGCGTCGAGCAGTTCGTCGGGCGGCGCTTCGTCCGGGTCGCGCCACGCCGGCACGATGACGATGTCCGCGTCGTCGAGTGCGTCGAGCCCGTACGGCGCGGTGATCGTGAAGCCGCCCGTCGTCGCGAGCGGGCCGCGCTCGGCCGAGCAGACGCGAAACTCGAACGCCGGCGACGCGGCCGCGTCGCGTTCCTTGCCGAACACGACGGACGGCACCGACAGGTGGAACGGGCTGATGCCGTCGTATGCGATCACGGCGACGACGGTCGGGGCGGGTGACGCGACGGCGGTCATGACGGGCTCCGGAATGGCAATGGCCCAATTTTATCGAAGAATGGCTATCGGGCCACTGTCCGCGCGTGCGAGGCGGCCCGACAATGCATCGCATCGCGCCGCTGGCCGTCCCGTTCCGGGGCGGGGCCGCGCGTCAGGACCAGGAGCCATCCATGTCGAACACCGCCTCGCATACCACTTCCCGCCGCGCGCTGATCGTGATCGACGTCCAGAACGAATACGTGACGGGCAACCTGCCGATCGAGTATCCGCCGCTCGACGTGTCGCTCGCGAACATTGGCCGCGCGATCGACGCCGCGCATGCGGCCGGCGTGCCCGTGATCGTCGTCCAGCATGTCGCGCCGGCCGGCGCGCCGATCTTCGCGCCCGGCACCGACGGTGTCGCGCTGCACGCGGTCGTCGCCGGCCGCCCGTACGCGCACCTGATCGAGAAGGCGCAGGCGAGCTCGTTCGCCGGGACCGATCTTGCTGCATGGCTCGACGCGCACGGGATCGACACGCTCGCGGTGGCCGGCTACATGACGCACAACTGCAATGCGTCGACGGTCTATCACGCGGCGCACGCGGGACTGAACGTCGAGTACCTCGAGGATGCGACGGGCGCGTTGCCGTACGAGAACGAAGCGGGCGCGGCGAGCGCCGAAGAGATTCACCGCGCGTACACGGTGGTGTTCCAGTCGAATTTCGCGGCCGTGATGTCGACCGACGCGTGGATCGCCGGGCTGGCCGGCGCGCCGATGCCGAAGCGCGATTCGGTGGCTGCGTCGAACCGGCGGGCTCGCGCGGATCGCGCGAAGGCGGCCTGAGCCGGCCGCAGAGACGGAGGCGGGCAGTGCATTGCCGCGACTGTTGCACGGCCCGGCCCGGCTCGCCGATCGATGACAATGAAACGGCGCGCGGGCACCCGCCGTGCCGTCAGTCTCTTTCCTTCAGCATCGCCGGGCTGTAGCGCAGCATGTCGAAGCAGCCGTCGACGAGCTTTTCCGCATGCTGCTCGGCGTCGATCTCGTCGGGCAGCATCAGCATGTCGCGCACGAAGCCGCTGACGAGCGTGTGCAGCATCAGCGTCGCGCGCCACGTATCGAGCCGCTCGGGCAGCAGCTTGAGCCGCACGGCGACCGCGAGATCGGCGTCGATCATGTGCAGCGCCTCGCTCATCCCCGCGCGGTTGCGCTGCAGCAGCGGCTCCATGTCCGCGACGTATTCGCACTTCATGAACAGGATGCTGAACACGCGCCGTAACTGCGAGTCGCGCTGCACGCCGAGCAGGCACCAGATCAGGATCTTGCGGATCTTCTCGAGCGGATTGCCGCCCGGTGCGTCGAGCGGCATCCGCTTCAGCTCGTCGATCGGCAGGAACACGCGGTCGAACATCGCGTCGAACAGCTCGCTCTTGTTCGCAAAATGCCAGTAGATCGCGCCGCGCGTGACGCCGGCGTGCTGGGCGATGTCCGCGAGCGACGTGTGCGACACGCCCTTCTCGAAGAACACGTGTTCGGCGGCATCGAGAATGCGATTGCGCGTCTCGAGCGCCTCCTCCTTGGTACGTCTGACCATGTGCAGGCCTGATTGGATCGATCGTAGGTGAATATAGGGTCTGCAACCCTCTTTGCCGTCATGCGGATTGGCTATGCTTGCGACTGGTAATAATTCGTAAGACTGGACGGTCTGCGCGACACAAACGGGCTTTTTACATACATTCGTGAATGTATATACAATACCACCCTACGATCGAATGACCCAAGTGGCAATCAGTTAATATCCCACTCTGCTGATTCCCGCCCTAGTACCAGTCCGCAGTTCGCTGCATCCCGTCGGTATGGAGGTTTCGTGCCGACGTGCCGTATCCAGCAGTCCAGTAATTCTGGTGTTCGATCTGCGCCGCGAGGCGCATCCGTGTTGCGCTCCCGTCGGGTGCTGCACTTATTCCATTGGTTACACACAGAGGTCGCTCCATGCGCGTCGAACGGGTTCCATACCGCTTGATCACTGTCGCGGCAGCCGCGGTTTTCCTGGCTGCATGCGGAAAAAAAGAATCGGCACCGCCGCCGCAAACGCCGGAAGTCGGCGTCGTCACCGTCCAGCCGCAAGCCGTACCGGTCTTCAGCGAGCTGCCGGGCCGCACCAGCGCGTTCCTCGTCGCGCAGGTCCGCGCGCGGGTCGACGGCATCGTGCTGCGCCGTGAATTCACCGAAGGCACCGACGTCAAGGCCGGCCAGCGTCTCTACAAGATCGATCCGGCGCCGTATATCGCCGCGCTGAACAGCGCGAAGGCGACGCTCGCGAAGGCGCAGGCGAACCTCGCCACGCAGAACGCGCTGGTCGCGCGCTACAAGGTGCTGGTGGCCGCGAACGCGGTCAGCAAGCAGGACTACGACAACGCGGTGGCCACGCAAGGGCAGGCCGCGGCGGACGTCGCGGCCGGCAAGGCAGCGGTCGACACCGCGCAGATCAACCTCGGCTATACCGACGTGGTCTCGCCGATCACCGGCCGCGTCGGCATTTCGCAAGTGACGCCGGGCGCATACGTGCAGGCGAGCCAGGCGACGCTGATGTCGACGGTGCAGCAGCTCGACCCGGTGTACGTGGACCTCACGCAGTCGAGCCTCGACGGCCTGAAGCTGCGCCAGGACGTGCAGAGCGGCCGCCTGAAGACGAGCGGCCCGGGCGCGGCGAAAGTGTCGCTGATCCTCGAGGACGGCAAGACCTATGCGGAGCCGGGCAAGCTGCAGTTCTCGGACGTGACGGTCGACCAGGCCACCGGCTCGGTGACGATCCGTGCGGTCTTCCCGAACCCGGGCAAGGTGCTGCTGCCGGGGATGTTCGTGCGCGCTCGGATCGAGCAAGGCGTGAACGAGAACGCGTTCCTGGTGCCGCAGATCGGCGTCACGCATGACCAGAAGGGCCAGGCGATCGCGATGGTGGTGAACGCCGGCAACAAGGTCGAGCCGCGTCCGCTGAAGACGACGGGCATGCAGGGCCAGAACTGGATCGTCGAAGGCGGTCTGCAAGCGGGCGATCACGTGATCGTGCAGGGCGGCGAGAAGGTACGCCCGGGTGCGACCGTGAAGTCGGTGCCGGCGCAGCTCGCACCGGCGGCCAGTGCCGCATCGGGCGCCGCCGCAACCGCCGCACCGGCTGCCGCCGGTTCCGGCGCCGCTGCCGCTTCCGGTGCCGCCGCATCGGGCGCCGCGCCGGCGAGTGCTGCCGCTGCTTCGAGCGCGCAATAACAGGGAGCCTGTTTCATGGCAAAGTTTTTTATCGATCGCCCGATCTTCGCGTGGGTGATCGCCATCATCCTGATGCTGGCCGGCATCGCGGCGATCTTCACGTTGCCGATCTCGCAGTATCCGACGATCGCGCCGCCATCGATCCAGATCACCGCGAACTACCCGGGCGCTTCCGCGAAGACGGTGGAAGACACGGTGACGCAGGTGATCGAGCAGCAGATGAGCGGTCTCGACAACTTCCTGTACATGTCGTCGACGAGTGACGACTCGGGCAACGCGACGATCACGCTGACCTTCGCGCCGGGCACCAACGCCGACATCGCGCAGGTCCAGGTGCAGAACAAGCTGTCGCTCGCGACGCCGGTTCTGCCGCAGGTCGTGCAGCAGCTCGGCCTGTCGGTGACGAAGTCGAGCAGCAGCTTCCTGCTGGTGCTCGCCTTCAACTCCGAAGACGGCAGCATGAACAAGTACGACCTCGCGAACTTCGTGGCGTCGCACGTGAAGGATCCGATCAGCCGGTTGAACGGCGTCGGTACCGTCACGCTGTTCGGCTCGCAGTACGCGATGCGGATCTGGCTCGACCCGAACCGCCTGACGAACTACGGCCTCACGCCGGTCGACGTGAGCTCCGCGATCACCGCGCAGAACGTGCAGGTCGCGGGCGGCCAGATCGGCGGCACGCCGGCGAAGCCGGGCACCGTGCTGCAGGCGACGATCACCGAATCGACGCTGCTGCAGACGCCCGAGCAGTTCGGCAACATCCTGCTGAAGGTCAACCAGGACGGCTCGCAGGTGCGCCTGAAGGACGTCGCGCAGATCGGCCTCGGCGGTGAAAACTACAACTTCGACACGAAGTACAACGGTCAGCCGACCGCGGCACTCGGTATCCAGCTCGCGACCAACGCGAACGCGCTCGCGACCGCGAAGGCCGTGCGCGCGAAGATCGACGAGCTGGCGCCGTTCTTCCCGCACGGCCTCGTCGTGAAGTATCCGTACGACACGACGCCGTTCGTGAAGCTGTCGATCGAGGAAGTGGTCAAGACGCTGCTCGAAGGTATCGTGCTGGTGTTCCTCGTGATGTATCTGTTCCTGCAGAACCTGCGGGCGACGATCATCCCGACGATCGCGGTGCCGGTCGTGCTGCTCGGCACGTTCGCGATCATGTCGCTGGTGGGCTTCTCGATCAACACGCTGTCGATGTTCGGCCTCGTGCTCGCGATCGGCCTGCTGGTCGACGATGCGATCGTGGTGGTCGAGAACGTCGAGCGCGTGATGGCGGAAGAGGGCCTGTCACCGAAGGAGGCGACCCGCAAGGCGATGGGCCAGATCACCGGCGCACTCGTCGGCGTGGCGCTCGTGCTGTCGGCGGTGTTCGTGCCGGTCGCGTTCTCCGGCGGGTCGGTCGGCGCGATCTATCGCCAGTTCTCGCTGACGATCGTGTCGGCGATGGTGCTGTCGGTGCTCGTCGCGTTGATTCTGACGCCGGCGCTGTGCGCGACGATCCTGAAGCCGATCCCGCAAGGGCATCACGAAGAGAAGAAGGGCTTCTTCGGCTGGTTCAACCGCACGTTCAACAACAGCCGCGACAAGTACCACGTCGGCGTGCACCACGTGATCAAGCGTTCGGGCCGCTGGCTCATCATCTACCTGGTCGTGATCGTCGCGGTCGGCCTGCTGTTCGTGCGCCTGCCGAAGTCGTTCCTGCCCGATGAAGACCAGGGCCTGATGTTCGTGATCGTGCAGACGCCGTCGGGTTCGACGCAGGAAACGACCGCGAAGACGCTCGCGAACATTTCCGACTACCTGCTGAAGGACGAGAAGGAAATCGTCGAATCGGCGTTCACGGTGAACGGCTTCAGCTTCGCGGGCCGCGGCCAGAACTCGGGTCTCGTGTTCATACGCCTGAAGGACTACTCGCAGCGTCAGCATGCGAACCAGAAGGTGCAGGCGCTGATCGGCCGGATGTTCGGGCGCTACGCGGGCTACAAGGACGCGATCGTGATCCCGTTCAACCCGCCGTCGATCCCCGAACTCGGTACGGCCGCCGGCTTCGACTTCGAGCTGACGGACAACGCCGGTCTCGGCCACGACGCGCTGATGGCCGCGCGTAACCAGCTGCTCGGGATGGCCTCGAAGGATCCGACGCTGCAGGGCGTGCGCCCGAACGGCCTGAACGACACGCCGCAGTACAAGGTCGACATCGACCGCGAGAAGGCGAATGCGCTCGGCGTGACGGCGGATGCGATCGACCAGACGTTCTCGATCGCATGGGCGTCGAAGTACGTGAACAACTTCCTCGACACCGACGGCCGGATCAAGAAGGTCTACGTGCAGGCCGACGCACCGTTCCGGATGACGCCGGAGGACATGAACATCTGGTACGTGCGCAACGGGTCGGGCGGGATGGTGCCGTTCAGCGCGTTCGCGACCGGTCACTGGACCTACGGTTCGCCGAAGCTCGAGCGCTATAACGGTATCTCGGCGATGGAAATCCAGGGTCAGGCGGCACCGGGCAAGTCGACCGGTCAGGCGATGACCGCGATGGAAGGGCTCGCGAAGAAGCTGCCGGTCGGTATCGGCTATTCGTGGACGGGGCTGTCGTTCCAGGAAATCCAGTCCGGTTCGCAGGCGCCGATCCTGTACGCGATCTCGATCCTCGTCGTGTTCCTGTGTCTCGCGGCGCTGTATGAAAGCTGGTCGATCCCGTTCTCGGTGATCATGGTCGTGCCGCTCGGCGTGATCGGCGCACTGCTCGCGGCGACGATGCGCGGCCTCGAGAACGACGTGTTCTTCCAGGTCGGCCTGCTGACCACCGTGGGCCTGTCCGCGAAGAACGCGATCCTGATCGTCGAGTTTGCGCGCGAGCTGCAGGAGTCGGAGAAGATGGGGCCGATCGAGGCCGCGCTGGAAGCGGCGCGCCTGCGGCTGCGTCCGATCCTGATGACGTCGCTCGCGTTCATTCTCGGCGTGATGCCGCTCGCGATCAGCAACGGCGCGGGTTCGGCGAGCCAGCACGCGATCGGTACGGGCGTGATCGGCGGGATGATCACGGCGACGTTCCTCGCGATCTTCATGATCCCGATGTTCTTCGTGAAGATCCGCGCGATCTTCAGCGGCGAGAAGGAAGATGTCGACGAGGCGCTGCGTCTTGCGCAGGATCACATGCACGAGGCGGAGAAGGGCGGCCACGGCGACGACGAGAAGAAGGGACAGTGATGATGCAAAAACACGCTTTGACTGCAATCGCGGTCGCGCTCTTTGCCACGGGCTGCACGATGGCGCCGCATTACAAACGGCCCGACGCACCCGTCGCACAGGCGTACCCGGCCGGCGGCGTCTACGCGACGCAGCCGGGCGCTGCCGGCGCGCGCAGCGCGAACGGCCAGGCGGCGACCGCCATCGGCTGGCGCGAATTCTTCGTCGATCCGCGCCTGCAGCGGCTGATCGAGATCGCGCTGAAGAACAACCGCGACCTGCGCGTGTCGGTGCTGAACATCGAGGCGGCGCGCGCGCAGTACCAGATCACGCGCGCGGGCCTGTTCCCGACGCTCGACGGTACAGGCACGGGCAGCATCCAGCGCGTACCGCAGGGCTTGTCGACGACCGGTGCACCGTACATCTCGCGCAGCTACAACGTCGGGCTTTCCGCGTCGTGGGAACTCGACCTGTTCGGCCGCGTGCAGAGCCTGAAGGACCAGGCGCTCGCGCAGTACCTGTCGACCGCATACGCGCGGCAGGCGTCGGAAATCTCGCTGGTGTCGCAGGTGGCTGACCAGTACCTGACGCTGCTGTCGACCGACGATCTGCTGAAGGTCACGGAAAACACGCTGAAGACCGCGCAGGCGTCGTACGACCTGACGAAGCTGCAGTTCGACAACGGCACGGGCTCCGAGCTCGATCTGCGTCAGGCGCAGACGGTGGTCGAGACGGCGCTCGCGAACCAGCAGGCGCAGGCGCGTGCGCGTGCGCAGGCGCTGAACGCGCTGGTGCTGCTGATCGGCGAGCCGCTGCCGGACGATCTGCCGCCGGGCATGCCGCTCGACGCGCAGAACCTGCTGACGGACGTGCCGGCCGGGTTGCCGTCGGACCTGCTGACGCGTCGTCCGGACGTGATGCAGGCCGAGCAGACGCTGCTGGCCGCGAACGCGAACATCGGCGCGGCACGCGCGGCGTTCTTCCCGAAGATCTCGTTGACCGCGGCATTCGGCACCGCGAGCCCGACGCTCGGCGGCCTGTTCAAGGCCGGTACGGCGGCGTGGTCGTTTGCGCCGAGTATTGCGCTGCCGATCTTCGAGGGCGGTTCGAACATCGCCAATCTCGATCTCGCGCACGTGCAGAAGCGCATCGAGATCGCGAACTACGAGAAGGCGATCCAGTCGGCATTCCGCGAAGTGTCGGACGGGCTGGCTGCACGCGGCACGTACGATCAGCAGATCGCCGCGCTCGAACGCAACGAGCACGCGCAGCAGCGCCGCTTCGACCTGTCGGACCTGCGTTACAAGAACGGCGTCGACAGCTACCTGTCGGTGCTGACCGCGCAGACGGATCTGTACTCGGCGCAGCAGACGCTCATCAGCGCGCGTCTGGCGCGCTGGACGAACCTGGTCGACCTGTACCGCGCACTGGGCGGCGGCTGGGTCCAGCGCGCCGGCGAGACGCCGCGCGCGCCGGATGAGCCGGTCGACTACGACAAGGCGGCAGCGCCGGCGCCAGCGTCGGCGGCGGCAACGAACGGGTAAGCGCGAAGCAGGGCGGGAGCGGGCGACCGCTCCTGTCCGTCGAACCGGCGGTATGTGGAAACGACAACGCCACGGACGAAAGTCCGTGGCGTTTTTCGTTACCGCGTTGCGCCGTCGTCCGGCGCGGCGCGATCAGTGGCGCACGTCGGCGGGCCGCCCGTCGAAGTCGTGCCCTGCGCGACGGATCTCGCACTTCGCATCCTTTTCGCCTTTCACGCCGTTGAACACGATGTTCAGGATCACGGACGTTACCGATGCCAGCAGGATGCCGCTGTGCAGGATCGGTGCGAGCGCGGGCGGCAGCTTCGAGAAGAAGTGCGGCGACACGACCGGCACGAGGCCCATGCCGACGCTCACGGCGACGATGAACAGGTTGTGGCTGTTGTTCACGAAGTCGACCTTCGACAGCACCTTGATGCCGTTCGCGGCCACCATCCCGAACATCACGATGCCCGCGCCGCCGAGCACGAACGGCGGCACCGACGCGACGACCTGCGCCATCTTCGGGAACAGGCCGAGCATCACGAGGATCACGCCGCCCGTGGCGCACACGAACCGGCTCTTCACGCCCGTCACGCCGATCAGGCCGACGTTCTGCGAGAACGACGTATGCGGGAACGAGTTGAAGATGCCGCCGATCAGCGTGCCGAGGCCGTCGACGCGCAGGCCGCGCACCAGGCGCTCCTGGTCGACCGGACGATCGACCATGTCGCCGACCGCGAGGAACATGCCGGTCGATTCGATGAACGTGACGAACATCACCGTGACCATCGTCGCGATCGACAGCGGGTCGAAGTGCGGCCAGCCGAAGTGGAACGGCATCACGAAGCCGACCCACGGCGCGAGCGACACGCCCTCGGTGTTCACGCGGCCGAGGATGAACGCGATCACGAAGCCGGCGACGATGCCGAGCAGCACCGAGATGTTCGCGATGAAACCGCGGCCGAACTTGTTGATCAGCAGGATCAGCGTCAGCACGAGCAGCGACAGGCCGAGATAGACCGGGCTGCCGTATTCGGGATTGCCGACGCCGCCGGCGGCCCAGTTGATGCCGACTTCCATCAGCGACAGCCCGATCACGGCAATCACGGTGCCGACCACCACCGGCGGGAAGAACCGCAACAGCTTGCCGATCGTCGGCGCCAGCACGATACCGATGATGCCGGCCGCGATGGTCGAGCCGAAGATGTCGAGAATGCCGAGGCCGGGGTTCGTACCGATCGCGATCATCGGGCCGACGGCCGCGAACGTGCAGCCCATGATGACGGGCAGGCGGATCCCGAAGATCCACAGGCCCAGCGTCTGGATCAGCGTGGCGATGCCGCACGAAAACAGATCGGCGCTGATCAGGAACGCGATCTGGTCTTTCGGCAGCTTGAGCGCGCCGCCGACGATAAGCGGCACGGCGACGGCGCCGGCGTACATGACGAGGACGTGTTGCAGACCAAGCGTTACCAGCTTGCCGGTCGGCAGCACCTCATCGCACGGATGGACCGTGTTCGATTGCATCTGTCTCACTCCATGATCTTGTTTTCGGGGTGATACGAAGTTATGCGGAATGAATCCGTGCAACAAGAGCACTGGGTACTATTCCGTTCTTTGCTGGTTCGATATGCCATTTCGGCATGAAACAGGGTGTCGATCATCGGGAAACTGCCGCAGGAGTGAGGTTCCCCGGTTTTATAGCCCTTCAAAATAGCGCCGGCCCCCATGTCAAATATCGGCCGCTTTATGGTGTGTATCGGCGCGGCCGCATAGTGGCAAAAAGGGGTGTCGGAAAACCGCGCCGGGTTAACCCGCGAACGGCCGCTTTTGCGCGCAAGGTGCAGCCCGGCGAAACCCGGCTGCCGACAGCGGCTTCCGTGCATCGCATGGCGCTGCGGTGAGCGCAAAAGCCGGGGCGAGTATCGCGATCCCGTTATCATCGACATCCGTTCATTCGAATTCACCGTCACGTCATGCGCCTGCTCGGAATCGACCTCGGCACCGGCTCCGTCAAACTCGTCACGCTCGATGCCGACGGCGTCGAGCGTGCGGTCGCGAGCGAACCCTATGCGTTGTCGTCGCCGCGGCCCGGCTGGGCCGAGATCGCGCCCGATGCCTGGTGGCAGGCGCTCGTGCGCGCGGCCGCGCGGCTGCCGGCCGGCGAGCGCGCGCAGGTCGCGGCGATCGGCTTCTCGGGCCAGATGCATGGCGTCGTGCTGATCGATGCGGCCGGGCAGCCGGTGCGGCCCGCGCTGCTGTGGCCCGACACGCGAGCGGTGCGCGAAGCGGACGCGTCCGATTGGTCCGTCGCCGGATTGCCCGTCGCCGGAATGCCCGTCGCCGGATTGCCCGTCGCCGGAATGCCCGTCGCCCCGAACCCGGTCGCGCCGGGCATGGCAGGCCCGCTGTTGCGCTGGCTGGCCGCGCACGAGCCCGATGCGCTGCGCGCCGCGCGCTGGGCCGTGCAGCCGAAGGACTGGTTGCGCATCGCGCTCGGCGGCGACGTCGCGGCCGATCCGAGCGATGCGTGCGCGACCGCGCTCGCGACGCCCGACGGCGCATGGGATACGGCATTGATCGACGCGCTCGGCCTGCCGGTCGACCGGTTCGCGCCGGTCCATGCGTCGACTGCGCGCAGCGGTACGCTCGGTGCGCAGGCGGCCGCGGCGCTCGGTCTGCCGGCCGGCGTGCCGCTGGCGACGGG
>NZ_JBNCAB010000092.1:0-28303 GCF_049805555.1 Burkholderia sp. DN3021
CGGCAACAGCGCGCGCCCCGCGAGCGGCAACGCCGCGCACCCGAACCGCAACCGTTCGTCGCGCAGCGGCCAGCGCGGTCACTGAAGCCGCGCGGCCGCGCGCCGCAGGTGCTCGACCTGGCGTTGCCAGCGCGCGAGCACCGCGGCGCGCTCCCCTTCCAGCGTGAACGTGACGCCTGTCGCGAGACGCGCATAACCGACCCGCTGCGCATCGCCGTGCGCGATCGTCGCAGCGAATCCGGCCAGTCCGCCGAAGTCGCCTTCGAGCGGCTCGATCCTCAATTGCGCCTGAAAGAATGCGCCGTCCGCAACGAGCGTCAACGCGGCCGCGCGCCGTTGCGCGAGCGCGCGCGCCGCACGCGATTGCGGCCATAGCGCCAGCAGCAGCGTGTGCGCATCGTGCGCATAGATCTCGCCGACGCCAAGCAGCGTCGTGCGCAACTGCCCATCGTCGGTCGCGACGATCAGCGATGCGGCGATATCGGCATGACGCTCGAGCGCGGTGCCGTCGAACAGCGATACGACGGCCGGCGGCCACGCGTCGAACGTCCATTGTTCGAGCGCGTGGCGATGGGTATCGGTCATGGTGGCGTGGCCCCGGTGCGGATCAAGATCGGATGACGATGCGGCAGCATACGCCAGCCGGGCCGGGCCGCGGCGATCAGCGCAGGAATACGTGCCGCGTGATCTTCGTGAGCGGATAATGGACGCCCGGCTGGATCCTCGCGGGCAGGTCGAGCGGCTTGAGCAGCATCTTCACGCACATGTCGGCCGACAGGTTGCGCCGCACGAGCGTACTGATGCGCGCGGCGCGCTCGCGGTTGTACTGGCTGTCGCCGACGCGATCCGGATAACGAACCGCGAACACGTGGCGCAGCGCGATCTCGGAATCCTCGTTCTTGATTTCCATCACGCGGCGCGCCAGCGCGCCGAGCACCGCGAGCCGGCCATTGCCTTCGAGCTTGTTGTACTTCTTGAAGAATTTGAAGAAGTGCTTGTAGTGACGCACTTCGTCCGTGCGGATGTTGTCGGTGATTTCCTTCAGCACGGGCTCGTCGGAGCATTCGTTGATCGCACGATAGAGCGTGGCCGTGCCCGTCTCGACGACGCAGCGCGCGACCATCTCGAGCGCGCGGGTCTTCTCGAATGCCTCGACCTTGCAGGTCTTCGAATACTCGGCGAAGAAATTCGCGAAGGCGGTATCCCAGTCGAACTCGGGCCATACGTGCGCGATGTACGCCTTCAGCGCGCGGCCGTGCTGCAATTCTTCGTGCTCCCATGCATTGTTGAGCCACTCGGATACTTCAGGATCGTCGTTGAAGAATTCGCTCAGATTGCTCGTGTAGAGATCCGAGCCGCTTTCGATGAACGACGACGCGCACAGCAGCAGCAGCAGATCCTCGTTCGCGGCGGCACGCTGACGATCGATCCGGTTCAGGTCGATGTCCTCGATTCGCCACGGCATGACATGCGTCGTTTTAGTGTCCATGGTGGTGCGCTCCCAGTCGTCGCGCGGGGGCCGGCCCATGCCTTGGCACAGGCGCCGACCGTCCCGCAGGCGGCGTATTACATGCGTTTCTAGTGAATTGGTCCGGCCGAACCATCCTGGCATCTTAGCCGGACTTTGACGTTCGTGCTCCAGAGCACTGACCATACCGGACAGGCGCAGTTCCACGGCGTCTGTTGCCGTTCGTTAGACGAGTCCTTCGAACTGCTTGCAGCCGTTCAGCAGTACGACCGCATCAAACGAAACGAAACGGGCGGCCGTTCGGCCGCCCGTCGAGCGCATGAAATTGAGGCGAACCGTCAGAAGCCGGCCGCCAGACCGTCGCGCCGGCTGTCGCTCGCAGCCACGTAGCCGCGCTCGCGATCGTCGCGATCGAGACGCCAGATGAACTGCCCCGAACCGAAATCCATGTAAGGATCGTCGATCGACTTGATCGTATGGCCGCGTGCGGCCAGCGCGTCGACCGTCGCGCGATTCATCGTCGATTCGACGTCGAGCGTGAAGTCGCGGTTGACCTTCCAGCGCGGCGCATCGCATGCGGCCTGCGGCTGCTGCCTATGGCCGAGCATCCGCACGATGGTCTGCAGATGGCCTTGCGGCTGCATGTCGCCGCCCATCACGCCGAAGCTCATCACGGCCTCGGTGCGGCCGTCGACCTGCTCGGTCACGAACGCCGGGATGATCGTGTGGAACGGCCGCTTGCCGCCCGCGACGACGTTCGGCGAAGCCGGATCCATCGAGAAGCCATGCCCGCGATTCTGCAGCGCAATGCCGGTGCCCGGCACCACGAGCCCCGAGCCGAAGCCCATGTAGTTCGACTGGATAAAGCTCACCATCATCCCGCGCTCGTCGGCCGCCGACAGGTAGATCGTGCCGCCCGAATGCGGCCGGCCGGCGCCGAAGTGCGTCGCACGCGCGGGATCGATCTGCTTCGCGCGTTCGGCGAGATACGCATCGTCGAGCATCTGCTCGGGCGTGACTTCCATCGCGCGCGGATCGGCCACGTAGCGATAGACGTCCGCGAATGCGAGCTTCATCGCCTCGATCTGCAGATGCTGCGAGTCGACCGAATCGAGCGGCCATTCGGTCACGCCCGCATGCTCGGCGATCCCGAGCGCGATCAGCGCGGCAATGCCCTGCCCGTTCGGCGGGATCTCGTGAATCGTGTGACGGCCGAAGCGCTTGCCGATCGGCTCGACCCACTCCGGTCGGTATGCGCGCAGGTCGGCTTCGGTCAGCGCGCCGCCGCCGTCGCGGGCGAACGCGGCGATGCGCCCGGCGAGCGCGCCTTCATAGAACGCACGGGCGCCGTCCTTCGCGAGCGTGCGCAGCGTCTGCGCATGGCCCGGCAGGCACACGCGTTCGCCGACGAGCGGCGCACGGCCGCGCGGCATGAAGGTCTCCGCGAAGCCCGGCAGGCCCTGCAGCGCAGGCACCGCCGCCGCCCACTTGTGCGCGACGATCGGCGGCACCGCATAACCGCGCTCCGCGATCTCGATCGCCGGCTCGAGCAGATCCGCGAACGGCAGCGAGCCGAACTTCGCGTGCAGCGCCTCCCAGCCCGCCATCACGCCCGGCACGGTGACGGTATCCCAGCCGCGCATCGGCTTGTTCGCGATGCCGTGCGCATCCTCGCCGTGGCGCTTGCGGAAATAGTCGACGTTCCACGCGGCCGGCGCGACGCCCGATGCGTTCAGCCCGGACAGCCGCTCGCCGTCCCATACGAGCGCGAACGCGTCGCCGCCGAGCCCGCAGGACACGGGTTCGACGACGGTAATCGCGGCCGCAGCGGCCAGCGCCGCGTCGACCGCGTTGCCGCCTTTCCACAGCATCCGCAGCCCGGCCTGCGCGGCGAGCGGGTGCGACGTCGACACGACATTGCGCGCGAATACCGGGATGCGGGTCGTCGGATACGGGTTGTGCCAGTTGAAGCCAGTCATCGGTGCCACCTCGTCGAAAGCTGAATGAACGCGCCGAACGCGTGCCCGCGGGCGCGGGCAGTCCGCCATTGCAACGCGATCAGCGCAATCGCACAAATTCATTTGTCACATTAATCCATGCAATTTCCGCATGAATTTCACGCGGCCGTGCCGGCCAGGCCGGCCGAACGGCGTTGCCGCCCTTACAATACCCGCTCCGTCTCACGACACGACCATCGAGCCATGACCCGAGATCCCCGCCTCACCCTCAACGCGCGCCAGCAGGAACTGCTCGAATGGGTGCAGCGCGACGGCTTCGTGACCGTCGACGATCTCGCCGCGCACTTCGCGGTGACGCCGCAGACGATCCGCCGCGACGTGAACTGGCTCGCCGACCTGAACCTGCTGCGCCGCTACCACGGCGGCGCGAGCCTGCCGACCAGCTCGGAGAACGTGTCGTATACGGCGCGCCAGCGGATGTTCCACGACGAGAAGCGGCGCATCGCGGCGCTCGCGGCTTCGCACATCCCCGACCAGGCGTCGCTGTTCATCAACCTCGGCACGACGACCGAGGAAGTCGCGCGCGCGCTGAACCGCCACCACGGGCTGCACGTGATCACGAACAACCTGAACGTCGCGTCGATGATGAGCGGCTACCCCGACTGCGAGGTGCTGATCACGGGCGGCATCGTGCGGCCGTGGGACAAGGGTATCGTCGGCGAACTCGCGATCGACTTCATCCGCCAGTTCAAGGTCGACTACGCGATCATCGGCACGTCGGCGATCGAGGCCGACGGCACGCTGCGCGACTTCGACACGCGCGAGGTGCGTGTCGCCGAGGCGATCATGCAGCATGCGCGCACGGTCTACCTCGTGACCGACCATTCGAAGGTCGGCCGCCCGGCGCTGGTGCGCCAGGGCCACCTGAGCCAGGTGCACGCGCTTTTCACCGACAAGCCGCTGCCGCCCGAGATGGCCGACACGGTGGCCGCCGCCGGCACCCAGGTGTACGTCGCGGAATGATGCTTGCGAAGGTGCCGGCGATGCTGCACCGCACCCGAAACTTCAAGTGAAATCAAGAAGTTGGCGCCGCGAGCGGACCGCTTGCGGTGCATCCTTCTGTCAAACGGAAAATTAACGGGGCACGATTTGTCGTTGCCCGCGCGCTCGACTAGACTCCAGTTCCCCGGCCCGTTCGCCGATCCGCCTGTGCCAGGGCGGGTGCGAATCGCAGGGCCGGCGAATGCAGCTTTTCCCCCCAAGCCATACACCCCGCGGGGTATCGTGCGTCGGCGTTTGCGCCGGCCGCGCGGGCAGACCGGTTGCCATGGAGAGAACGATGCTGAGTCCGCATGAATTCGCCACGCTATTGCTTGTAAAGGACGCGCCTGACCAGCGCGACATGGATCGGGATGAACTGGACACACTGCTCGAACAGCAGCTCGTCCGCCTTGAAGGACTCGGCTCGGGGCGCAAATACTGCGTGACCGAGACCGGCGACGCCGCGCTGCGATCCATCAAGTACCGCTATTCGTGAAACCTCGCTGTTCCTGACCTGACCGCGCGGCCGGACCGACTCCCGGCCGCGCGGTCGTTTCCGCTTCCCCCGCCGGTTCGCCTCACCCGGGCCGCAGCCGGCTTCAGCCGCCGCGCAGCGTCGGATCGACCGCCGCCCGCCAGCTGATGGCCTGCGCGCGCGCACCGTTGAAATACGCGATCCAGCCGGCGCGCGCCGCCGCGTCGGGCGCCGCATAGTGCGTCGAAAGTTCGTTTACGAACGCACAATAGTTCGCTTCGGTCAGCCCGCGATACCGTTTCGCCACGTACGCGTCGTACAGCGCCGAGTAGACCGGCTGCGCGTCCGCGCCCCAGTCGCGCGCGGTGCCGCCGCACGATGTCTGCAGGTCGGCGAACGACGGCGCCCGCCAGTTGCCGGCAAGCGGCGGCGTGCCGGCGCTGCACCCGGCCAGAAGGACGGCGCACACGCCGGCCCACATCCCAATACGCATGATTCACCTCGCGAAACGGTCGATTGCGCCAGTATCGTCCGGGATCGCGCCGCGCGCTACTGGCCCCGCTTTTTCGAACTTTACTTTTTCGATTTCGTTCGTTAAATTTCGAATTCGAACATTTCGTGTTCGCCCATTTCCATCAGACGATAAGGACAGCAGGTGACCCAACCGAATCGCTACGATCTGCTCGTCGTCGGCGGCGGCATCAACGGCGCGGGGATCGCGCGCGATGCGGCCGGCCGCGGCCTGTCGGTCATGCTCTGCGAGCAGGACGATCTCGCGTCGCATACGTCGTCGTCCAGCACGAAGCTGATTCACGGCGGCCTGCGCTATCTCGAGTACAACGAGTTCGGGCTCGTGCGCAAGGCGCTGCAGGAGCGCGAAACGCTGCTGCGCGCGGCGCCGCACATCATGTGGCCGCTGCGCTTCGTGATGCCGCACATGCCGAACCTGCGTCCGGCCTGGCTGATCCGCATCGGCCTGTTCCTCTACGATCACCTCGCGAAACGCGAACTGCTGCCCGGCTCGCGCGGCATCGACATGCGCCGCCATGCGGCCGGCGCGCCGCTGATCGACTCGATCAAGCGCGGCTTCGTGTATTCGGACGGCTGGGTCGACGACGCGCGCCTCGTCGTGCTGAACGCGATGGATGCGAAGGAGCGCGGCGCCGAGATCCTGACGCGCACGAAGCTGGTATCCGCCGAACGCCGCGGCGACGAATGGGAAGCACGGCTGCAGCACGCCGACGGTTCGATCCGCGTCGTGCATGCGCGCGCGATCGCGAACGCGGCCGGCCCGTGGGTCGGCGACGTGCTGCACGGCGCGCTCGGCCGCGGCGCGCAGCACAGCGTGCGGCTCGTGAAGGGCAGCCACATCATCACGCACCGCCTGTTCGATCACGATCACGCGTACATCTTCCAGAACCCGGACAAGCGGATCATCTTCGCGATTCCGTACGAACACGACTTCACGCTGATCGGCACGACCGACGTCGAATACACGAACGATCCCGCGAAGGTCGCGATCGAGCGCGACGAGACGCAGTACCTGTGCGATTCGATCAACCGCTACTTCAAGCGCAAGATCTCGCCGGCCGACGTGCACTGGACCTATTCGGGCGTGCGCCCGCTGCTGGAAGACGAGAACGCGGCGAATGCATCGGCCGTCACGCGCGACTACCGCCTCGAGCTGGACGACGGCGCGGGTGCGCCGCTGCTGTCGGTGTTCGGCGGCAAGATCACGACGTTCCGCAAGCTCGCGGAAGAAGCCGGCGACATGCTGTGCCGCGCGCTCGGCCGCGACGCGAAAACCTGGACGGCCGGCGTCGCGCTGCCGGGCGGCGACATCGCGAACGCGAAGTTCGACGTATTCGCCGACACGTTCGCAAAACGTCATCCGTGGCTGCCGGCCGCACTCGCCCGTCGTTATGCGCGCGCCTACGGCACGCGTGCGGAACGCGTGGTCGACGACGCGAAGTCGCTCGCCGATCTCGGCACCGAAATCGCGCCGGGCATCTACGACGCCGAACTGCGCTACCTGCGCGATGCCGAATGGGCGACCTGCGCGCAGGACGCGCTGTGGCGCCGCTCGAAGCTCGGCCTGCACGTCGCGCCGGGCACGCTCGATGCCGTGACGGCCGCGGTCGACGCGTGGTTCGCCGCCGCGCATGCGCCGCACGCCTGATCCGAAAGCAGTTGCAGTTGTCTGACCGAAGTTGACTCACCGACGCGCCGCCCACCATGCGGCGCGCATCACAACTAAGCCAATCCACGGATGGAGATGAGAGACATGCAGGACCAGTACATCCTCGCGCTTGACCAGGGCACCACGAGTTCCCGCGCGATGCTGTTCGATCGCCAGGGCAATATCGTGTCGATCGCCCAGAAGGAATTCGAACAGATCTACCCGCAACCCGGCTGGGTCGAGCACGACCCTCAGGAAATCTGGTCGACGCAAGCCGGCGTCGCCGCCGAAGCCGTCACGCGCACGGGCCTGAACGGCACGTCGATCGCGGCCATCGGCATCACCAACCAGCGCGAGACGACGATCGTCTGGGATCGCGAGACGGGCCAGCCCGTCTACAACGCGATCGTCTGGCAGGATCGCCGCACGGCCGACTTCTGCGACTCGCTGAAGAAGCAGGGCCTCGAAGCGAAGGTGCGCGCAAAGACCGGCCTGCCGATCGATTCGTACTTCTCCGCGACGAAGATCCGCTGGATCCTCGACAACGTGCCGGGCGCACGCGACAAGGCACGCCAGGGCAAGCTCGCGTTCGGCACCGTCGACAGCTGGCTCGTGTGGAACTTCACGAAGCACGAACTGCACGTGACCGACGTGACGAACGCGTCGCGCACGATGCTGTTCAACATCCATACGCGCGAGTGGGACAGCGAGCTGCTCGAACTGCTCGACATCCCGCGCAGCATGCTGCCGGAAGTGAAGGCGTCGTCGGAAATCTACGGCCATACGAAAACCACCGTATTCGCGTCGAAGATCCCGCTCGCGGGCATCGCCGGCGACCAGCACGCAGCGCTGTTCGGCCAGATGTGCACGACGTCGGGCATGGTGAAGAACACCTACGGCACCGGCTGCTTCCTGATGATGAACACCGGCGACAAGCCGATCGAGTCGAAGAACAACCTCGTCACGACGATCGCATGGCAGATCGGCGACGACGTGCAGTACGCGCTCGAGGGCAGCATCTTCATCGCGGGCGCGGTCGTGCAATGGCTGCGCGACGGCGTCGGCATCATCAAGACGGCCGCTGAAATCGAAGCGCTCGCCGCGAGCGTGCCGCACACCGACGGCGTCTATCTCGTGCCCGCGTTCGCCGGCCTCGGCGCACCGCACTGGAACCCGCGGGCGCGCGGTTCGGTGTTCGGCGTCACGCGCGGCACGACGTCGGCGCACCTCGCGCGTGCGGCGCTCGATTCGATCGCGTACCAGTCGCTCGACGTGCTGGCCGCGATGGAAGCCGATTCGGGCATCAGCATCGGCGAGCTGCGCGTCGATGGCGGCGCGAGCGCGAACGACCTGCTGATGCAGTTCCAGGCCGACCTGCTCGGCGTCGACGCGGTGCGTCCGCAGATCACCGAGACGACCGCGCTCGGCGCGGCGTATCTCGCGGGCCTCGCGATCGGCTACTGGAAGAACCTCGACGAAGTGCGCGACCAGTGGCAGCTCGATCGCCGCTTCTCGCCGACGATGCCGAAGGAGCAGGTCGAACGCTGCATGGCCGGCTGGCAGCGTGCGGTGCGCGCCGCGAAGGCATGGGCCGACGACACCCAGTAATCGTCAGCCATCCAGACGAAATACAACAACACCGGCGGACCGCGCGGCGCGCGAGTCCGCCGCGACATACGAGAGACAACCATGTCACCTTATATTGCAGAATTCATCGGCACGGCGATCCTCGTGCTGCTCGGCAACGGCGCGGTCGCAAACGTGCTGCTTGCGAAGACCAAGGGCAAGGGCGCGGACCTGATCGTGATCGTGTGGGGCTGGGCGATGGCCGTATTCGTCGCCGTCTACGTGACCGCGTCGTTCAGCGGCGCGCACCTGAACCCGGTCGTGACGATCAGCCTCGCGCTCGCGGGCAAGTTCGCGTGGTCGAAAGTCGGCGGCTACATCCTCGCGCAGATGCTCGGCGGGATGGCGGGCGCACTGCTCGTGTGGCTCGCGTATCGCCAGCACTTCGCGAAGGAAGCCGATGCGGACCTGAAGCTCGCGGTGTTCTGCACGGCGCCCGCGATCCGCAGCGTCCGGCACAACGTGCTGACCGAGGCGATCTGCACGTTCGTGCTGATCCTCGGCGTGCTGTATCTCGCGTCGCCGCAGGTCGGCCTCGGCGCGCTCGACGCGCTGCCCGTCGGCCTGCTCGTGCTCGGCATCGGCATCTCCCTCGGCGGCCCGACCGGCTATGCGATGAGCCCCGCGCGCGACCTCGCGCCGCGCCTCATGCATGCGCTGCTGCCGATTCCCGGCAAGCGCGACAGCGACTGGCGCTATGCGTGGATCCCGGTGGTCGGCCCGCTGATCGGCGGCTCGCTCGCTGCCGCGCTCTATCTGCAACTGCACGTGCCGCACTGACGCGGCCCGTCGCACCGACGAAGCAACACAGCCCGCGTGCCGGAAGGCCGCGGGCTGTTTTTCATTGCACGTTCCGCCTACCCGCCGGCGGACGCCGGCAACAGCGATTTCAGCTTCAGGTTCGCGTCGGCGACCGCCGCGGGCGCCACCGCGGCGCCGCGTTCGACCAGCGCCCTCGCCAGCTTCATCTCCTTGGCGAATCCGGACGCGCGGCCGAAGCCGCTCGCCGCGACGAGCCGTCCGCCACCATCGAAATGGAAATGGATTTCGGCGTCGCCGTCGAGCCTGCGCGCGACCGACCATTCGCCGAGCGCCGGCTCTCCGGCCACCTGCAACTGTGCGTCGTACTGATCCGACCAGAACCACGGCATCTCTCGATACGGTTCGTCGGCGCCGAGCATGTTGCGCGCGGCGGCGCGCGCCTGGGTCTCGGCGCCGTGCCATGTCTCCTGCCGGACCGGTCGCCCCGACAATGCACTCGGAAACACCACGACGTCGCCGGCCGCATAGATGCCGCGCGCCGACGTCTCGAGCCGCGCGTTCACGACGATGCCGCGATCGACCGCGAGGCCCGCGTCGCGCGCCAGTTCGTCGGCCGGTTCGATGCCGATGCCGGCCACGACCGTATCGGCGATCAGCGTGTCGCCGTCGTCGAGTACGACGGCCAGCGCGCCGCCCGAGATCCGCTCGATCGCAACGGGCTTCCGGTTCACGCGGATCGCCACGCCCTGCTCCTCGTGAAGCGCCTGCACGCGCGCCGCGATCGTTTCCGGCACCGCGCGCCCGAGCAGGCGCGGCGCGGCGTCGAGCACGGTCGCGCGGCAGCCGCGCAGCCGCGCCGACGCCGCGACTTCGAGACCGATGAAGCCGCCGCCGATCAGCACGATCCGCGCGCCGGACACGAGCCGCGCGCCGAGTGCCGCCGCGTCGTCGAGCGTGCGCAATGCAAACACACCGTCGAGCGCCGCGCCCGGAATCGCGAGGCGGCGCGCGCGAGCGCCGGTCGCGAGCAGCAGCGCGTCGTAGCCGAACACCCGAGCGCCGGACACGCGCACTTCGCGTGCGTGCGGATCGATGCGCTCGACCGTCGCGACGACCGGCTCGATGCCGTCGGCCGCCCATGCGCCCGGATCGCGCAAGCGGCACTGCGCCGCGCTGCGCTCGCCCGTCAGCACGCCCTTCGACAACGGCGGCCGTTCGTACGGCAGGTGCGCCTCCGCGCCGATCAGCACGATGCGACCGCGCCAGCCGGACTCGCGCAGCACCTGCGCCGCGCGGCCGCCCGCATGGCCCGCGCCGACGATCGCCATCACACGGTGGTTCGTCATCGCGTCACACCTCGATCAGGATGCGGCCACCCTCGATCTTCGCGCGGTACGTGCGCAGCTTCTCGCATGCGGGCGCTGACAGCGGCCGGCCGTCGCGCACGTCGAAGCGGCCGTTGTGCTTCGGGCATTCGATCACGTGGTCGATCACGAGCCCGTCCGCGAGATGCACGTTCTCGTGCGTGCACAGGCCGTCGCTTGCATAAACCTGGCCGTCGATCCGGTAGATCGCGTACGTGCGGCCTGCGTGATCGAAGCGCGCGACATCTTCATCGTCGATGTCGTCGAGCGCGCCGGTGTCGATCCATTGCGTCATGATGCGTGTCTCCTTGATCGGGTTGTTCGATGCCGGTCATGCGCGCGCCGTGTCCGGCACCGGCCGCACGACGTAATGGGACGGGTCGCGCGTCTGCCGGACCAGCGCCGGCACGATCTCCGCATACGCGGCGAGCGTGCTGCGGTACGGCGGCGGCATGTCGGCCTTCACGGCTTCGTGCAGCTTCGGCAGCGCGTGAAACGGCACCATCGGGAACATGTGGTGCTCGACGTGGTAGTTCATGTTCCAGTACAGGAAGCGGAACACCGGATTCATCATCACGGTGCGGCAATTGCGCCGGTGATCGAGCACGTTCTCGGGCATGCCTGCGTGCTGCGTGAGGCCGAAGTACAGGTACAGCCATGCGCCGTAGAGGCTCGGCAAGCCGATGTAGAGCAGCGGCAGGAGCGTGTGCCAGTACAGCGACGCACCGGTCACGAGCGCATAGACCGCCAGATGGATGCGCGCCTCGCGCACGACCTTCGGCCATTCCGACTCGGGCACGTAGGTGCGCTCCTCGTCGTCGAGCCGGCCGGTGAACGCGGCCGCAATCATCTTGCGCAGTTCGCCGGCCACATGCTTCAGCGCGACGACGTTCAGCGCGAGCGCGAGCCAGTCGGTCGGCTTCGGCGCGGCGATTTCCGGATCGCGCCCGACGACCAGCGTGTCGGTGTGATGACGCGCATGGCTCCAGCGCCACGCCGTCGCGCGGCGGAACACCTGGAACGACGCGACCTGGTACAGCGCGTCGTTCATCCAGCGCGTGCGAAACGCGGTGCCGTGCCCGCATTCGTGCCAGCGCGAGTCGGCCGGACTGCAATAGAGCGTGCCGTACACGAAGAACGCAGGGATCGCCCACGCCGAATGCGCACGCCAGGCAAGCCACGCGAGCGCGCCGCTGGCCGCGATCGCCGCGTACCAGATCAGTGTGTCGCGGATCGCACGCGCGTCGCCGCGCTGCATCAACTGCTTCATCAGCGGCCGCGGCACCGCGCACCGGTACCACTCGGCGTTGACGAGCCCAGCCGCGTGCGCGCGCTCGCCGGCGCCGCCGATCATTCTGTATTCCTGACGGCGCGCCGCCGTGCGATCGTGCGCCTGGTCGTCGGTATGGACCACTCGTGTCTCCCTGGTTTGCTTGTGCGCGGCAAGCGCGGCAAGCGCTTCCCCCATGGAACCAAAATTAGGCGACCGGCCGCCCCCGCTCAATCGAAACGTTGACGAAATTTCGCCATCGTTTTAGCGTTCCTGGCAGCGCCACGCCCCCGATGATGGCGACCACAACGATGGAGACGACCATGGCAGGTGAATCCGGGCCGCGCTGGCGCAAGCGCACCGCGCGCTTCGACGAGATCGCGGCGCTCGCGGGCGTCAGCACGACCACCGTCGACCGCGTGCTGAACGAGCGCGGCAGCGTGTCGGCGCAGGCGCGCGAGCGCGTGGTCGCGGCGGCGCGGCAGCTCGGTGTGCCGCGGCAACTGCCCGACACGCGGCACGGGCTGATCCACGTCGACGTGCTGCTGCCGGACACCGACGCGCCGTTCTTCCGGCGGCTGCAGCAGGCGCTGCAGCGCTCGCTGCAGATGCTCGACCGGCGCGTGGTCGTGCACCGGACGATCCTGCCCGCCGCGGACGACGAACGCGCCGCCGCGCTGATCGAACGGCCCGCATACCGGCGCGCGGCGCTGATCGTCACCGCACGCGACACCGCCCGCGTGCGCGATGCACTGGCCGGCGCGATCGCGCGCGGCGAAACCGTCGTCACGATGGTCACCGACATCGGCGGCATCGATCGCGTGCACTACGCGGGCATCGACAACTACCGCGCCGGACGCACGGCCGGCTACTACGTCGGCCGCCTGGCGGCACGCCCCGGCCGCGTGCTGCTGCTCGGCGGGCGCATGGGCTACCGCGCGCACGCCGACCGGATGGCCGGCTGCCGCGACCAGCTTGCCGACGCGTTCGCCGCGCTGCGCTGCGACGGCGAGCCGGTCGAGACGCTCGACCAGGACGACCGCTGCTACCGCGCGGTGACGAAGGCACTGCAGGCACACGACGACGTGGTCGCGATCTACAACAGCGGCGCCGGCTCGGCCGGCATCGAAGCGGCGCTGCGCAAGGCCGGCGCGACCGGGCGCGTGGTCTGGATCGGGCACGAGATGCTCGACGAGCACCGCAGCTTCATCGAAGCCGGCGCGATGGATCTCGCGATCGACCAGGATCCCGACGGACAGGCGATTTCCGCGCTGCAGCACGTGCTGCATGCGTGCGGGATCGTCGAACAGCCGCCGCCCGGCGACCCGGTCGAATTCCGCGTGTTCTGTGCGGCGAACGTGAGGACGAGCGCCTACCTGCAGCCCTGAATGTCGCCGCGCCTCGCGGCGCACGCGCGTGCCGAAAAAATCGACCGGCGCATTGGCGATTTTTCGTCAACGTTTGTCATGCAGCCCGCGCGGCGCATCCGTACATTGAGCAGCCATCCCCACGACAACAACGGACAGGAGACGATGGCTGAACCGATCCTCATCGGCGTGAACCTCGACGGCGTGCTCGAACACGACGGCCTGCCGTTGCCCGCGCCCGCCGAACGCTTCCGGATGGTCGCCAATGCCGGCATGTTCGACTACATCGAAAAGAACCCGGCGCGCGGCGAAGATCTGTCGCCGTATTTCGCGCTGGTCGAACGCCACGCGCTGCCGATTCGCGTGATCGGCAGCATCTGGCGCGCGGGCCATGACGAAGCGCATGTCGCCGAAATCGTCGATGCCGGCGCGCGGTTCGGCAGCACGGTGCTCAACTGCCAGCTCTACGCGCATCACGCGGACGGCCATCCGCTGTCGGACCGCGATGTCGCCGATTTCTACCTGCGTACGTACGAGCGCGGCGAGCCGGTCGGCTGCCTGCCGAGCTTCGAAATACACGTCGACATGTGGAGCGAGGATTTCACGCGCGTCGCGCGTGTCGCGCGGCATGTCGAGCAGGCCGGTGCGCCGTTCCGGATCACGCTCGATCATTCGCACCTGCTGTTCAAGATCGGCAATCGCGCCGAACTCGACGCATCGGGCATTCGCGAACGGGTCGACAGCGGCAGCCTCGTGCTCGACCCTGCATCGCCGGCCGCCATCTACGCCGACTGGATCGCGCGCGGCTGGGTCCGGCATGCGCATGCGCGCAGCGTGATCCCGAACAATCCAGAGAACCGCTGGATGCGCCGCGCAGACGGCAGACCTGGCCGCGGCATCCAGTACCCGTTCGTCATGCCGGCACCGGGTGCATACCACGGCGATTGGCACGCGGCGGCGCTCGACACGTGGAAAGCCGCGCTACGCCAGTTGCTGCAATCGCAGATTCACGCGCGGCCGGCGCGGCTCGAGCAGATCAGTTGCGAGTTCATCCCGTTTCCCGATTACGGCGGCGGCGCACGCTATTCGATCTTCGACAACAACGTCGCGTGCGCACACTGGCTGCGCGACACGTGGCACGCGCTCGCAGCGCCGCCGGCAAACCCGCCGGCCGGCGGCACCGCCCGCCCCGGCCACTGATTCGGACCCCGCCCTACTCGACACACAAGGACAGAACGATGACGCAAGCATTCCACTTTTCGCTGAACCGGATGAGCGCGCCGCGCCTGCCGCTCGACCGCTATGTCGCGCTGTGCCGGCGCCTCGGCATCGACGCGATCGAGATCGTCGACGGCACGCCGGCTGCCGCCGTGCGCGCGACGGCCGAATCCGGCGGCGTGACGATCCTGACGATCAACGCGCTGCAGCGCTTCGAGCAATGGAACGCCGAGCGCGCGGACGAAGCGACCGTGCTGGCCGACTACGCGGCGCAGTGCGGCGCGCGCGCGCTGGTGCTGTGCCCGACCAACAGCCGCGGCGACACGCGCGGCGCGGACGCGCGCCATGCGGATCTCGTGAAGGCGCTGAAGGCGCTCAAGCCGATCCTCGAAGCGCGCGGCCTGCTCGGTTTCATCGAGCCGCTCGGTTTCGAGGAGTGTGCGCTGCGCCGCAAGTCCGATGCGGTGAAAGGCATCTACGCCGCGGCCGGCGAACAGGTCTTCCGGCTCGTGCACGACACGTTCCACCATCACCTGTCGGGCGAGGACATCTTCTTCCCGAACCTGACGGGCCTCGTGCACATCTCGGGCGTCGACGAAAACGACCTGCCGGTCGACCGGATGCGCGACGGCCATCGCGTGCTGGTCGGCGGCGCCGACCGGCTCGGCAACATCCGGCAGTTGCGCGAACTGCTCGCGCGCGGCTACCGCGGCGCGTTCTCGTTCGAGCCGTTCGCGAACGAAATCGCCGAAGCCGACGACATCGAAGACCGGCTGCGCGCGAGCGTCGAATACGTGCGGCGCGAACTGGCGGATTGCTGAGCGTCGCCGCGGTACGCGGCCGGCGCGGCGACCGGCACGCATGACGCCATGCGCGATACGCGCGGGCCCGACAGGAAGAAGACCACGGACTCAACGGAACAGGAGAACAGGAGAACAGGAGAACAGGATGATCGAATTCGCTTTGTTCGGCGCGGGAAGAATCGGCAAGATCCATGCGGCGAATCTCGCGCGCCATCCGGGCGCGAAACTGAAATACGTGATCGACCGGCATGCGCCGTCGGCCGAAGCGCTCGCGCACGCACACGGCGCGCAGGTCGCGGATATCGATCGCGCGCTCGGCGACGCAGCCGTGCAGGCGGTCGTGATCGCGTCGAGCACCGACACGCATGCGGACCTGATCGTCGCGGCGGCGAACGCGGGCAAGGCCGTGTTCTGCGAGAAGCCGGTCGACCTGAGCGTCGAGCGCTCGCGCGCATGCGCTGACGTCGTGCGGCGCACCGGCGTGACCTGCATGATCGGGTTCCAGCGCCGCTTCGACCCGACCTTCGCCGCGCTGAAGGCGCGCGTCGAACGCGGCGAGATCGGCGCGCCGGAGATGCTGGTCGTCACGAGCCGCGACCCGGGCGCACCGCCCGTCGACTACATCCGCAGCTCGGGCGGCATCTTCAAGGACATGCTGATCCACGACTTCGACGTGTTCCGCTGGATCCTCGGCGACGAAGCGCAGACGCTGCACGCGACCGGCAGTTGCCTGACCGACCCGGCCGTGCTCGATGCCGGCGACATCGATTCGACCGCCGTGACGATCCGCACGCGGCGCGGGCTGCTGTGCCAGATCAACACGTCGCGGCGCGCGGCCTACGGCTACGATCAGCGCTTCGAGCTGCTCGGCAGCAACGGGATGCTGCAGGCCGGCAACGTGCGGCCGACCGAGGTGAGCGCGTGGCTGGCCGGCGGCATCGCGACGGACGTGCCGGAGCCGTTCTTCCTCGAGCGCTACCGGCATGCGTATTCGGCCGAGATCGCGCACTTCGTCGACGCGCTGCGCGACGGCACGCCGGTCAGGACGACGATCGACGACGGGCTCGCCGCGCTCGAGCTGGCCGAGGCCGCGATGACGTCGTGGAAAACGGGGCGCGTGATCGAGATGTGACGCAAGCGATGGCGGCCCGTGCAAGCGGGCCGCCGCCGTCGCACCATCGGCAGCACACCTGTACGAAATGCTGCGACGGCACGGCCGCATCGGGCAGATTTGCCGAAACGTCGCGCGGCATGCGCGTGAAAGCACGTATGATGGCGAATCGATCGGCGTCGCCGATATCCCGCTTTTTCACCATCATGCTCGATCACCTCATCTGCGACTGCGACGGCGTGCTCGTCGACAGCGAAGTCATCGCCGACCGCGTGCTGCTCGACACGCTGACCGCCACCTTCCCGCACATCGATTTCGAAGCCGCCGCGAAGTCGGCGTTCGGCCAGCAGACGTCGCGTTTCCTGTCGGGGCTCGAATCCCGCTTCGGGCTCGAGATGCCCGTCGACTTCATCGAGACCATCGAGCACAACATCGAGATCGCGCTGGCGCAATCGCTCGCGCCGATCACCGGCGTGCGCGACGCACTGCTGAAGGTCAGCCTGCCGGCCGCCGTCGTGTCGAACAGCCGGCTCGTGCGCGTGCGCAACTCGCTGAAGCGCGCATCGCTCACCGAGATCTTCGGCGAGCGCGTGTTCAGTTCCGAGCAGGTGTCGCGGCCGAAACCCTACCCCGACGTCTACCTGCATGCGGCGCAGACGCTCGGCGTGGCGCCGGCGCGCTGCATCGTCGTCGAGGACAGCGTATCGGGGTTGAATGCCGCGCGTGCGGCGGGGATGAAGACGATCGCGTTCGTCGGCGCGAGCCACATCCCCGACAACTACGCGGACGCGCTGCGCGCGATGGGCATCACGCGGATCATGCGCAAGATGGACGAACTGCCGGCGCTCGTCGAAGCCGGCATGCGCGGCGAATTCGGCGACGTGCAGTCCTGACTTTTATACAGGCCGGATCAGGCCGGCCCGGCGTGCGCCGGTTCACGCACGCCGTATCAGAGAGGGGCGCGAACGCGCCCGCTCCCTCCTCGCTCAGGCCGGCTCGCAGCAGCGCTCGCGCGCAGCGGCCAGCGCCTCGCGGAATTCGACGAGTTCCGCGATCGTCAGCATCGGCAGTCCGTGCTGTTTCGCGAAACGCTCGACGTCGTCGCCGCGCGTCATCGTGCCGTCCGGATTCATCAGCTCGCACAGCACGCCGGCCGGCTTCAGGCCCGCCAGGATCGACAGGTCGACCGTGCCTTCGGTGTGACCGCGGCGCGCGAGCACGCCGCCCGGTTGCGCACGCAGCGGAAACACGTGGCCGGGGCGCACGATGTCGTGCGGCTTCGCGTTGTCTGCAATCGCCGCGCGGATCGTCGTCACGCGGTCGGCCGCCGATACGCCCGTATGCACGCCTTCGCGCGCCTCGATCGAGACAGTGAACGCGGTGCCGTTGCGGCTCTCGTTGGTCTGCACCATCGGCGGCAGCTCGAGCGCGCGCACCGTGTCGTCGGTCAGGCACAGGCACACGATGCCGCTGCACTCGCGGATCAGCAGCGCCATCGTCTCGGGCGTGATGCGCTCGGCGGCGACGATCAGGTCGGCCTCGTTCTCGCGGTCGTGGTCGTCCTGCAGCACGACCGCGCGGCCAGCACGCATCGCTTCGAGCGCAGCGGCGATGCGCGGCGGCACCGGTTCGGAATCCAGCAACGGGAGATCGGCAAAGGCGTCGGCGGGTGCCGACGAAACGGACATCAAGGACATGTGAAACGCTCCTCGCAATTACGATTTGGGCGAAAAACGTTTCAGGGCATTGCAAACAGACAGAACGACAACCCGCTTCGCGCGCGTCGCGAAGCGGCCCTGGCGGACATGACTATCTGCACATCTTCTCTCATCCGGACTGTGACCGTCGGCTCTGGCATTCGACCAGATCTGCTGACCCCGCGCGGTTGCGCGGGCGCTCGCGGGCTCGCCGACTTACGCCAGCCTACCGCCGGTGGGGAATTTCGCCCCGCCCTGAAGACGCACTGATTGCCGGATGGGGACTGCCCATCGACGGCGGGCCAAGCATACAACAGCCGCGCACGTCGCGCAGCCAACAACATCTAAAACCTTACTGACGACTCCGTCTAACGACATCGTCCAAACGGCCGCGCTGCGATCCCGCCCCAGACGGGGACGTCAACCGTTCCGTGCGACCCGCACGATCAGCCGGCCGCGTGCGCCGCATCGGGCACGAGCCAGCGCGGCGGCACTTCAGGACTCACCGTCACGCGGAACGCGCGCGCTTCGCTGTCGCCCGGGTTGCGCAGGCTGTACGGCTGGTCGGCATCGAACACGATCGCGTCGCCGGTCGCGAGCAACTGGCGGCGGTCGTGCACGCTGACTTCGAGCGTGCCTTCGCTGACGACCAGATTGACCGTCGTGCCGGGCGCGCGGCGCGTACCGGGCTCCGTATGCAGCGGCGCGATCCGCAGCTCGTGGAATTCGGCCGCGGCCGGCTCGCCTTCCGGGTACAGCGCACGTGCCGAAAAACGGCCGTTCGAGCTGACGACGCGCGACGCGCGCTCGGCCGCCAGGTGCTCGAAGCCGTTCACCGCATGGCGGCGCAGGAATGCGGCGACCGACACCTTCAGCGCCGCGGCGATCTTGCAAAGCACCTTGATCGACGGCACGCTGCGCGCCGACTCGATCTGCGCGAGCATCGCGCGCGACACGCCGGACAGCCGCGCGAGCGCATCGAGCGACAACTGCCGCTCGGCGCGCAAGCGCGCGAGGTTCACGCCGACGACCTGTTCGAGGACATCGAGCGATGCGGATGCCCGCGCGTCGGCGGCGTTGCCGGACTCGAAGGAAGACACGTCGCGCACCAGCGCCAGGGATGAAGACATAGCATTGCCTCCGGGCCGCCGCGCGGCCCTGCGTATGGGGTAAGCCGGGATCGAAATCGGGTTGCGCCTGCAACGGCGCGTATCGAGACGCTATCACCCGGCCTTGCGCGGGCAAACGAAGTTATCTTCACACCGTTATCAGCATCGCGGAGGAATGCGTTTCTCGCGAACCTTTTCCTGCCGCTATGGCGTCGCCGTCACGCCACTATCGCGCCGCTCATTGCGCCGCCGGCGCCGCGCCGCGTGCCGGCGCCCGCGCGTCGAGCCGCATTGCAAGCCACGTGACGACGAGCGCCGCGAACGTCACCGCGACGGCGACCCACGGCAGCGTATCGAGCGCGAAGCCGTGTTCCAGCGCGAGGCCGCCGAGCCACGCGCCGCCTGCATTGCCGACGTTGAACGCACCGATATTGAGCGTCGACGCGAGATGCGGCGCGCTCGCGGCCTTCTCGACCACGCGTGCCTGCAGCGGCGGCACCGTCGCGAACGCGGCGATCCCCCACACGAATACGGTGACGGCGGCCGCGACCGGCAGGTGGCTCGTCTTCGCGAACACGGCCATCACGGCCATCAGCGCGACGAGGATCGCGATCAGCGACGGCATCAGCGCGCGGTCGGCGAGCTTGCCGCCGATCGTATTGCCGATCGTCAGCCCCGCGCCGAACAGCACGAGGATCAGCGCGACCGAGCGCGGCGCGTAGCCCGACACCGTCTCGAGAATCGGCGCGATATACGTGAACACGACGAACACGCCGCCGAAGCCGAGCACGGTCATCAACAGCGCGAGCCACACCTGCGGCTCCTTCAGCACGCGCACCTCGTGGCCGAGACCGACCGGCCCGCTGTCGTGGCGGTTCGGCACGAGCGCGGCCACGCCGCCGAGCGCCAGCACGCCGAGCGCGGCCACGATCCAGAACGACGCGCGCCAGCCGAGCAGCTGGCCGACGAACGTGCCGAACGGCACGCCGAGCACGTTCGACAGCGTGAGCCCCGTGAACATCAGCGCGATCGCGCTCGCCCGCTTGTCGGCCGGCACGAGCGACGCGGCGACCACCGCGCCGATCCCGAAGAACGACCCGTGCGCGAACGACGTGACGACGCGCGCGACCATCAGCATCGCGTAGCCGGACGCGGTGGCGCACAGCACGTTGCCGACGATGAAGATCGCCATCAGCAACTGCAGCGCGGCCTTGCGCGGCATGCGGCTCGTCAGCACCGCGAGCAGCGGCGCGCCGACCGCGACGCCGAGCGCGTATCCGGTGACGAGCAGGCCGGCCGACGGCAGCGAGACGGCGAGATCGTGCGCGACTTCGGGCAGCAGGCCCATGATGATGAATTCGGTGGTGCCGATGGCGAAGGCGCTGATCGCGAGCGCCAGTAACGGAATGGGCATGACGTTCTCCGGAAGGCGGCGGACGCGGCGCCCGGTCGGTGCCGCACCGCACAAGAAGCGGGATGTGCGCGCATTGTCCCGAAGACGCCTATATTTGATAATTGGCGTGGCATTTGAACCATTTTCAAAAAATTCTGGAAAATCGAATGGATCGACTGGGCGATATCCGGCTGTTCGTCGAGGCGGCGGAACTGGGCAGCCTGTCCGCGGCCGGGCGCAAGCTGAACCTCACGCCGGCCGCAGCGAGCGCGCGCCTCGCGAAGCTCGAGGCGAAGACCGCGACGCGGCTCTTCGAACGCTCGACGCGGCAGTTGCGGCTCACCGACGAGGGCCGGCTGTACCTGAACTGCTGCCGGCAGGCGCTGCAGGCGCTCGACGACGCGGACGCGATGCTGCAGGAAGGCCGCAACGTCGTCGGCGGCAAGGTGCGGCTGTCGTCGACGTCCGATTTCGGCCGCAACCAGTTGCTCGACTGGCTCGACGAATTCACGACACGCCATCCCGACGTCACGTTCTCGCTGACGGCGTCCGATTCGTCGTCGAACCTGTGGCAGGACGAAATCGACCTCGCGATCCGCTTCGCCGCGCCGCCCGACGGCGCACTGATCGCCCGCCGTCTCGCGACGAACCGGCGCGTGCTGTGCGCGGCGCCGTCGTTCGTCGAGCGCCACGGCATGCCGACCGACCCGCACGATCTGGCCCGCTTTCCGTGCAACGTGATCACGATCGCGTCCGGGCCGATGAACGTCTGGCACTTCACGCGCGGCGACGAGGTGCAGATCCACAGGGTGCCGGTCGCGACCGCGTTCGAGACCAACGACGGCGGCCTCACGCGCGAATGGACTCTGCGCGGCCACGGCATAGCGTTGAAATCGCTGTGGGACATCGCCGACGACGTGCGCGCGGGCCGGCTGCGCGTGCTGCTGCCCGACTGGCGCCACCAGGACGCGCCGCTGCACGCGATCTATCACAGCAAGCGCTACATGGCGCCGCGCGTGCGCGTGCTGCTCGACTTTCTCGCCGAACGCTTCGCGCGCGAGGAAGCCGCGCTCGACGACCTGCTGCACGCATGCCGCTGACGGCCGGTGCACCGCCGCTCAAGGGTCGGAACCTGACGACCGACGTCGCGCGGCCGCAACCCGCCGGCCGTCCGGCGCAGCGCGAAAAGCTATAATGGAAAGCTTTCCCGACGGCCTTTCATACTCGACGCGCGCAACCTGCGTGCAGCGCACGGCCGTCCCGATTCACCCTTGACGACGCCCCCAGGTCAACCACTGCGAACGGCGAATCCCCATGACCAAGAAAGTTTACGTAAAGACCTTCGGCTGCCAGATGAACGAGTACGACTCGGACAAGATGGTGGACGTGCTCAATGCGGCCGAAGGCCTCGAAAAGACCGACAACCCCGAAGACGCGGACGTCATCCTGTTCAACACGTGCTCGGTGCGTGAAAAGGCGCAGGAGAAGGTGTTCTCCGATCTCGGCCGCGTGCGCGAGCTGAAGGAAGCGAAGCCCGGCCTGCTGATCGGCGTCGGCGGCTGCGTCGCGAGCCAGGAAGGCGCGTCGATCGTGTCGCGCGCGCCGTACGTCGACCTCGTGTTCGGCCCGCAGACGCTGCACCGCCTGCCGCAGATGATCGACGCGCGCCGCGCGAGCGGCCGCGCGCAGGTCGACATCACGTTCCCCGAGATCGAGAAGTTCGACCACCTGCCGCCCGCGCGCGTCGAGGGGCCGAGCGCGTTCGTGTCGATCATGGAAGGCTGCTCGAAGTACTGCAGCTACTGCGTGGTGCCGTACACGCGCGGCGACGAAGTGTCGCGCCCGCTCGACGACGTGCTGACCGAAGTGGCCGGCCTCGCCGACCAGGGCGTGCGCGAAGTCACGCTGCTCGGCCAGAACGTGAACGCGTATCGCGGCGCGCTGACGGCCGGCGCATCCGAGATCGCCGATTTCGCGACGCTGATCGAATACGTCGCCGACATCCCCGGCATCGAGCGGATCCGCTACACGACGTCGCACCCGAAGGAATTCACGCAGCGGCTGATCGACACCTACGCGAAGGTGCCGAAGCTCGTGAGCCACCTGCACCTGCCCGTCCAGCACGGTTCCGACCGCATCCTGATGGCGATGAAGCGCGGCTACACGGTGCTCGAGTACAAATCGGTGATCCGCAAGCTGCGCGCGATCCGCCCCGACCTGTCGCTGTCGACCGACATGATCGTCGGCTTCCCCGGCGAGACCGAGGAGGATTTCGACAAGATGATGGCGCTCGTGCACGACATGAGCTACGACACGAGCTTCTCGTTCATCTACAGCCCGCGCCCCGGCACGCCGGCCGCCAACCTGCACGACGACACGCCGCGCGAAGTGAAGCTCAAACGCCTGCAACATCTGCAGGCGACCATCGAGGAGAACGTCGCGCGCATCAGCCAGTCGATGGTCGGGAAGGTCGAGCGGATCCTCGTCGAGGGCCCGTCGCGCAAGGATCCGAACGAACTCGCGGGCCGTACCGAGAACAACCGGGTCGTGAATTTCCCGGCGCCGCTCGCGTCGCACCCGCGCCTGATCGGCCAGATGATCGACGTGAAGATCAACCATGCGTACCCGCATTCGCTGCGCGGCGAGCTCGTGCTCGTCAGCGACGACGCGAGCGCGGCCACCCACTGACCGACGCATCACCGGAGCCCGACGCCACTTTGAAGCCCGCCCACCCCCTGGAATTCATCGCGCCGCGCGACGACAACGCGCGCCTCGCCAATCTCTGCGGCCCGCTCGACGAAAACCTGCGGCAGATCGAACAGGCGCTCGACGTGACGCTCGCGCGGCGCGGCCACCGGATCACGATCCGCGGGCGCGGCGCCAAGCTCGCGCTCGCGGCGCTCGATAACTTCTACAGCCGCGCGCGCGATCCGCTGTCGGTCGACGACATCCAGCTCGCGCTGGTCGAAGTGCGCCACACCGCCGGCAACGGCCGCGAGAACACGCTCGACGTGCGCTTTCGCGGCGACCCCGACCATCCGTTCGACGAGCCTGTCGTGCAGCTCGACGACGAGGCGCTCGAAGAGCAGGGGCCGAAGCTCTACACGCGGCGCGCCGACCTGCGCGGCCGCACGCCCGCGCAGCGCGAATACCTGAAGCAGATCCTGTCGCACGACGTCACGCTCGGCATCGGGCCGGCCGGCACCGGCAAGACCTACCTCGCGGTCGCGTGCGCGGTCGACGCGCTCGAGCGCGACCAGGTCAAGCGGATCGTGCTGACGCGCCCGGCCGTCGAGGCCGGCGAGCGGCTCGGCTTCCTGCCGGGCGATCTCGCGCAGAAGGTCGACCCGTACCTGCGTCCGCTGTACGACGCGCTGTACGACCTGCTCGGCTTCGACAAGACCGCGAAGATGTTCGAGCGCCAGATGATCGAGATCGCGCCGCTCGCATACATGCGCGGCCGCACGCTGAACCACGCGTTCATCATCCTCGACGAGGCGCAGAACACCACGCCCGAGCAGATGAAGATGTTCCTCACGCGGATCGGCTTCGGCTCGAAGGCGGTCGTGACCGGCGACACGAGCCAGGTCGACCTGCCGCGCGGCCACAAGAGCGGCCTCGTCGAGGCGCAGCAGGTGCTGAGCGGCGTGCGCGGCATCGCGCTCACGCGTTTCACGAGCGCGGACGTCGTGCGCCATCCGCTCGTCGCGCGCATCGTCGAGGCATACGACGAGTTCCACGCGCAGCATCAGGACGGCTGACCGGCGGCGCCCGCGCGCTGCCCCGGCCTGCCGGCCCGGCCCGCCAGACGGCGCGCCGGGCCTTTTTTCGCCCGCGCGAATTCGGGCGCGATCGGCCGTTTGGTGTATCCTCAACGCGTTCCAATCGCCCCACGTGTCATGAAATCCTCCCGTTCTCGCAAGTCCGGCCGCACCCAGTCCGCCGCGCCCGAATCCCCCCGTCTTTCGCTGTTCGATGCGAAGGGCAAGGCCCGGACCGTCAACGCACTGGGGCTGCGAATCGACTTCCCGGACGGCCGCAGCCTGATGTTCGACCTGTCGGGCAGCTCGGGGGACGCGGCCGTCGCGATCGTCGCGCAGCACAACGATCCGGAGATGCGCGCGAAGCTGGCGCTGCAGCCCGAGCACTACGACAGCGTGACGCTGCACGTGGGCGCCGAGCCCGCGCCGCGCGAAGACGAAATCGAAGGCGCGCTGCGCGAGCCGGAACTCGACCTGTCCGTGCAATACGGCGACGAAATCACGAGCGACGTGCGCAAGACGCTGCCCAAGCGCAAGCTGATCGCCGAATGGATCGAGCCGGCGCTGTTCGCCAGCGCGCAGCTCACCGTGCGCTTCGTCGGCGAAAACGAAGGCCGCACGCTGAACGCCGGCTACCGCCACAAGGACTACCCGACCAACGTGCTGACCTTCGCGTACGACGCGGCGCCCGACGGCACCGTGATCGGCGACCTCGTGCTGTGCTGCCCGGTCGTCGAGCAGGAAGCGCACGACCAGGGCAAGCCGCTCACGGCCCACTACGCGCACCTGCTGGTGCACGGCGCGCTGCACGCGCAGGGCTACGACCACGAGACGAGCGACGAGGACGCGGCCGAAATGGAAGCGCTCGAAGTCGACATCCTCGCGAAGCTGGGCTTCCCGAACCCGTACCAGTAAGCCGGCCGCACGATGCGCAACGCCGCGATGCTCCCGCCCGCCTACCCGCCGTCGATCGGCGACGGGCGGCTTCTGACGGAAGACGAGCTCGCGGCGTCGCTCGCGCACACGATGCGCGACTGGGACGGCCGGCAGGACCTCTGGCTGTTCGGCTATGGCTCGCTGATCTGGAACCCGGGGTTGCCGACCGTCGCCGCCGTGCGCGGCAAGGTGCACGGCTACCATCGCGGGCTCTACCTGTGGTCGCGCGTGAACCGCGGCACGCCCGAACGTCCGGGCCTCGTGCTCGCGCTCGATCGCGGCGGCTCGTGCTCGGGCATCGCGTTCCGGCTCGCGGGCCCGACCGCGCAGCCGCACCTCGAGACGCTGTGGAAGCGCGAAATGCCGATGGGTTCGTACCGGCCCGCGTGGCTGCCGTGCTCGCTCGAGAACGGCGAGCGCGTGAACGCGCTCGCGTTCGTGATGCGCCGCGACGCACCGACCTATACGGGCAAGCTGTCGGACTCCGTCGTGAAGGAAGTGTTCGGCTGCGCGGCCGGCCGCTACGGCACGACGCTCGACTACGTGAGCCGCACGGTCGACGCGCTGCGCGCGAGCGGCATCCCCGATCGCGCGCTGGAAGGGTTGCTCGCGCGATGCCGGTGACGCAAACGCGACGCCCGGCTTGCCGCGGCGCGAAACCGCGCTCCCTGCGCATTCGAACGAGGTTCCTGCCGATGAAACCGTCACACTGGTCGCGCTGCAAGGTCGCCGCGCTGATCGTCGCCGCGAGCGTCGCGCTGTCCGGCTGCGGAATAATCGGCTGCGGCGGCGCCGCGACCAACGGCGCGGCCGCCGGCGGCTGCTCGACCGGCATGCGGTTCTGAGCCGCGCGCCTGGCGCGATCGCATGCGGCAGAATGCCGCCCCGGTACCGACCGGCCGGCCGGTCGCCCTTGCGCGCCGCACCCGCCCTTCCCGCACCCGTTTTTTGCCGCTGCTGCGCCGCCGCCCTTTTCTGGGATAGGATGGACACGAGGACGATGCCGCGCCCGGCGCGGCCGTCCGCGAGCAGGCCCGCGCGGGCTGCGCACCCTGGCCGCACGGCCGGGGTGACACGGTCGCGTCGTGCCCTTGGTGTATCCTTGCCTACTCCGTGACAGCGCGCCCCGGCACGACCCGGGCGCACCACCATGAACGATTCGTATCCCAGTCGTAAGCCAACCGACAAACCGCAAGAAAAGCGCTCGCTCCTCGAGCGCCTGACCGACTTCATCTCGCCCGAGCCCGAATCCCGCGGCGAGCTGCTGGAAATCCTCCAGGACGCCCACGAACGCAACCTGATCGACGCCGATTCGCTGTCGATGATCGAAGGCGTGTTCCAGGTATCCGACCTGTGCGCGCGAGACATCATGGTGCCGCGCGCGCAGATGGACGCGATCAACATCGCCGACAAACCCGAGGATTTCATCCCGTTCGTCCTCGAAAAGGCGCACTCGCGCTACCCCGTGTTCGAGGAGAACCGCGACAACGTGATCGGCGTGCTGCTCGCGAAGGATCTGCTGCGCTTCTACGCCGAAGAAGAGTTCGACGTGCGCGGGATGCTGCGCCCGGCCGTGTTCATTCCCGAATCGAAGCGCCTGAACGTGCTGCTGCACGACTTCCGCGTGAACCGCAACCACCTCGCGATCGTCGTCGACGAATACGGCGGCGTCGCGGGCCTGATCACGATCGAGGACGTGCTCGAGCAGATCGTCGGCGACATCGAGGACGAATACGACTTCGACGAGGAAGCCGGCAACATCATCGCGGGGCCGGACGGCCGCTACCGCGTGCGCGCGCTTACCGAGATCGAACAGTTCAACGAGGCGTTCGGCACCGATTTCCCCGACGACGAAGTCGATACGATCGGCGGCCTGATCACCCATCATTTCGGACGCGTGCCGCACCGCGGCGAGAAGCTGCAGCTCGGCAACCTCGTGTTCGAGATCCAGCGCGGCGATGCGCGCCAGGTTCATGTGCTGCTGGTACGCCGCAACCCGCTCGCCAGCCGTCGCGCCGACACCTCGCACGAGGACTGACCGTCCCGCGCCAGCCGCGTCTCCTTCAACCGCTCGCCCACTTCCGCTTCACATGGACGATCCGATCCCGTCCCGCCCGGCTGGCGGCCTTCTCGCGCCGGCACCCGGCCGCGCGCTGCCGCGCTGGCACTACCCGGCCGCGCTGCTCGCCGGCGCGGCCAATACGCTCAGCTTCGCACCGACGCCGCACGGCGGCTGGCTGCAGCTCGCCGTATTCGTCTGGTTTTTCGCGCAACTGACGCGCACGTCGAGCTGGCGCGGCGCCGCGCTCACGGGCGGCGCGTTCGGCTTCGGCAACTTCATCAGCGGCGTCTGGTGGCTCTACATCAGCATGCACGTATACGGCGAGATGGCCGCGCCGCTCGCGGGCGGTGCGCTCGTGCTGTTCTCGCTGTACCTGTCGCTGTACCCGGCGTTCTCGGCCGGGCTGTGGTCGTTCTGCGCGGGCCATGCATGGCATCGCCGCGCGCCCGACCCGCGGCCGTTCTCGCCGACCTGGCACGGCGCGTTCGCGTTCGCGAGCGCGTGGGCCTTCGGCGAATGGCTGCGCGGCACGCTGCTCACCGGCTTCCCGTGGCTCGCGAGCGGCTACCCGCAGGTCGACGGCCCGTTCGCGGGCTTCGCGCCGATCGTCGGCGTGTACGGGATCGCGTGGGTGCTCGCGCTGTTCGCCGCGCTGGTCGTGCAGGCGCTCGCCGCCGCGCGCCCGTCGCCCGCGCGTGAAAGC
>NZ_JBNCAB010000093.1:0-27696 GCF_049805555.1 Burkholderia sp. DN3021
GGGCTGCGCTTCGACGGCCTCGGCCGGCTGCGCGTCCGCGCCTTCGCCGCCCTGCGGCTCGCCTTCGGCGCCCTTCGACTTGGCCGCCGCGCGACGCCGCGCGATCAGGCTGCGCGGGCCTCGCCGCAAACCGCGGCGGGGACGCTCGTCGCCACCCGCGGCCGAAGCGTCCTGCTCCGGTGCATCGTCGGCACGCGCTGCCTGCTCGGCAGGCGCGGACGATTCAATATCGTGGATATCTGTCAAAACAACCTCAAAATGTCAGGTCTCGCGCCCGGCGCGGGCGCGGCAAGAAGTTGGCCGCGTTCAGGCGCGACGCTGTTCGGGTTCTGCTTCGTCGTCCGGCAGCGCGTCGGCGCCGATGGGCGCACTGGCGCTTCGTACGGCATCGGCGAGACTGTCGGACGTGTCGTCCAGCATCTCGCCGTCCGCGGGACGGGAACGGGAGGCGTCGGCCTGGCCAACCTCGCCGGGCATGTCGCCGGCCGCTTCCGCTCCGTCTCCGGCAGCCGCTTCGGCGGCCGGCTTGCGATCTTCCTCGCTCCGATCCGCGCGCAACGGCTCGGGCTGCATATCGGTCGGCACTGCTTCGGCGCCAACCTGTTCCGTTTGTTCCGTTTGCCGGCGATCAGCATCGAGCGTATCGCGGTTCGGCATTTCCTGCGTCGACGCGACATCCCCCGGCAATTCGGCCAATTGGCCGGTAGACGCTTCATCCGCCTGCGCCTGCGGCACATCGTCTGCTGCGTCACCGGCTTGCGGCGTGTCGTCGGCAACCGGTACGCCGCCGTCGAAGTCCATTGCGTGCTGCGCAAGCAGCGCGGCCTCGATGTTCGCGGCCGGCTCCTCGAGCGCTGGCAGCTCGTCCAGCGCCTTCAGGCCGAGATCGTCGAGGAACTGCTTGGTCGTCGCATACAGCGCCGGACGCCCCGGCACGTCACGATGACCGATCACCTCGATCCAGCCGCGATCCTCGAGTTGCTTGACCACCTGCGTATTGACCGTGACGCCGCGAATCTCTTCGATGTCGCCGCGCGTGACGGGCTGCCGGTACGCGATGATCGCGAGCGTTTCGAGCACCGCGCGCGAATATTTCGGCGGCTTCTCGGGATGCAGGCGGTCCAGATAGTGGCGCATCGCCGGCTTGCTCTGGAAGCGCCACCCGGTCGCCAGCGCCACCAGTTCGACGCCGCGGCCGGACCAATCCTGTTTCAGATCTTCGAGCAACGTGCGGACCGTGTCAGCCGACACGCCGTCGGCAAAGAGCTTGCGCAAATCGCCGAGCTTCAGCGGTTCCTGCGCGCAGATCAAAGCAGTCTCGAGGACGATCTTCGCCTCTTGGGTATTCATGCAGCTAGGCCAGACCCTGTGGTCAAACGAACCGGATCAACAAACAGACGAAAGGAACGGAAGACGCGCTCGCCCGATTCTGATCGGTCATATTGATGGGAGCACGAACCGGGGGCGGCGAACCAACTTCAGGCCAGGCCCAAACCGGACGGAACAGCACGGCTCAACGACGGAACCGCGTGACTGAGCGCCATATTACGCAAAATTGCCCGGTGCGTAAAGATGAGCAGATTGACCCGCCGCCAGTGCGCCGCGCCCGCTCCGGCCCTGCTTCAACGGGCAGCCGCGCCGCGCGCGAGGAACCGGCGCAGCCGCTCGACGCCCGCGTCGAGTCGTGCCGGATCGCATGCGTAGCACCAGCGCACGAATCCTTCCCCCTCCGGGCCGAATGCCCGCCCGGGCGCAAGGCCGAGCCCCGCATCTCGCACCAGCGTCTTGCAGAACGCGAGACTGTCGGCCGCGCCCGGCAGGCGCAGAAACAGGTACATCGCGCCCGGTGGAGGCGGCACCTCGACGCCCGGCAGCGTCCGCAGCGCGGCGACCAGGTAATCGCGCGCTTCGCGCAGCGCCGCGACGAACGACCGCACGAACGGCTCGCCGTCCCGCAGCGCGACCTCGCCCGCGGCCTGCACGAAGCCCGGCGCGCACGACGTGTTGTATTCGACGAGCTTCGACAGATCGCCCATCACCGATGCAGGCGCAATGAGCCATCCCAGCCGCCAGCCCGTCATCGCCCACGCCTTCGAGAACGAATTCACGACAACGACCCGCTCGTCGCGCGATGCGATATCGAGGAACGACGGCGCGCCGCCGTCGCCGAACGCAAGCCGTTCGTACACCTCGTCGGCGACCAGCCAGATGCCGTGACGGCGACAATGGGCAAGCACGGCCCGCTGATCGTCGCGCGACATCGTCCAGCCGGTCGGATTGTTCGGCGAGTTGACCAGCAGCATCCGCGTATCGGGCGTCAGCGCGGCGAGCAGCCGCTCGACATCGAGCTGCCAGCCCGCGTCGCCATAGCCGAGCGGCACGCATTCGACCCGCGCGCCGAGGATCTTCGGAATCTCGACGAGATTCGGCCACAGCGGCGTAACCGCGACGACGCGCTCGCCCGGGCCGACCAGCATCTGCGCGGCCAGCATCAGCGCGTTCACGCCCGAACTCGTCACGGCGACCGTGTCGGCCGCCGTCGCACCATGACGCGCGCTCACGTAGGCCGCAATCGCGTCGCGCAGCGGCGCAGTGCCGAGATTGTGCGTGTAGAAGGTCGCGCCGTCGCGCAGCGCCGCTGCCGCGGCGTCGCGGATGAAATCCGGCGTCACGCGATCGGACTCGCCGAACCAGAACGGCAGCATGTCAGGCACGCCGAAGCCGGCGTTCGCCACCTCCCGGATCAGCGACGGACGCAGCGCGTGCACCGCGGCGCGCGCCGCCGGCTCATCGGTCGTCGGGGAAAAACCTGCGGAATGCGTCATCGAGAACCACCGCCCAGGAACACGATCCGCGTAGTGTACCGGCCCGCAAGCCGGGCCGCGTCGCTTCCGCGCACGTCAGTCGAGGTCTTCCGCCCTCGCCGGCATCTGCCGCACGAGTTCCCAGATCGCCTGCGCCGCGGGCGACAACGACCTGTCGCGGCGACGCACCAGTTCGACCGTGCGCTCGGTGCGCGGCGTGAGCGGCCGCGCGACGAGTGTCGAGCCGGCCGGCAGCGGCAGCGACAGCCACGGCTGCACGCTCACGCCGACGCCGGCCTCGACGAGCCCGAACACGGTCGCCGAATGCCCGAGCTCCTGCATCACCGTCGCATTGACATGATGGGCGGCCAGCGCGGCATCGATCAGCGGCCGGCTTCCCGACGCGTGATCGAGGAGCACGAGGCGCTCGCCGTCCAGCGCCGTCCACGGCACCTCGGAACGCGCCGCGAGCGGATGATCGGCACGCGCGACGAGGCAGAACGAATCCGTCATCAGCGGTTCGCAGACGAGATCGGCGACCGTAAGCGGCCCGATCACGACGCCGAAATCGACTTCGCTCGACTTCACCTTGCGCAGCACGTCGCTCTGCACGTCGTCTCGCAGGCCAAGCGTCACGAACGGAAACTGGCGCTCGCACGATGCAACCACGCGCGGCATCAGCCTGCAGGCGATCGTCGGGCTCGCCGCGACGATCACGCGCCCGCGGCGCTGCTCGCCGATCTCGCGAATCTCGCGCAGCGTGTCGTCGAGATCGTCGATCAGACGCGACACGCTCGCGATCAGGTTCGCACCGACGTCGGTGAGTTGCACGTCGCGCGTCGTGCGGTCGATCAACTTCAGCCCAAGCTCGGCCTCGAGCTCTCGCACGCAGCGGCTGACCGCGGACTGCGTGAGCCCGATCTCGTCGCCCGCGCGACTGAAGCTCTTGAACCGCGCTACCTCGATGAATACGCGAAGCTGGCGCAGCGTGACGTTCATCTCCTGACCTCATCAATTGTCGATATCGATGCACGATTTTAATGCGTGAATCCGGCTTCGATGCGCGAATCCGGCACCAGCCGCACATGTTTCGCTGCGGTGCAATACACAAGCAAACGCACGCAGCACGGGCGAACTGCACAAGATTGGTGATTGTCCCGATTTGCTGGCGGGTTATTTTGGCGTCTTATACGCCCCTAGCTGACTTAGCCGTTAGCTCGCTGCCAAGCGGCTCTCGAGGGATTCGCCTCCGACGTGGCACGCTTCGTGCATTACCTGGCGCACAGGGCGTAGGTTTCGTCGGATGGAAAGGCAGAAACGCCGCTGCCGGCCAACCGAACGCCCCCACCCGGCACTCGACGATCGAGTGCTTGAAGAGTGCGCGGCGCAGGGCAGCGCACCGGAGTTAGCTTCGCTGAGGTGAGGACATGATGCTGTTCGACGATTTGAGAGATAACGAGTGGGCGCTGGTCGAGGGTCTGTTTTGCTCGGAACCCGCACGGAGTGAACGGCGCGGCCGCCCCCGGGTGGAAGCACGCTCGGTGGTAAACGCCGTGTTGTGGGTGCTGTCGACGGGTGAAGGCTGGTCGAAGCTGCCGGGCCGCTATCCGTCGCCGCCGACCTGCCGCCGTCGCTTCGACGAATGGCAGGCGGACGGCACGCTCGCCGAAATCGTGAAGCGGCTCGGCACGAGCGGCCGGCAGATCTCGCTGCGCGGGCGCATCGGCGCGAGCGCCGCAAAGCCGCCCGCACCGCCGAGCCGCGACCGGCTGCGCGGCGCCTTCTGGACCAATCCGGAATCCTGGCGCGCGCCCGTCAAGATGGCGTAACGAATGCTCGATCGGGCGGCTTCGGCCGCCCGGTTTCTTTCCGCGACGCGACCTTTTCGCGGCGCCTGCATTGCTGTCGAATACCGTTGTCGTGCCGCGATACAACTATTTACCAATATTTACAGCAAGCCTGCACTCCCACGCTTACCTTAGCGAAATATCAACAGGCCGCGCCGACGGCTTGAAGGGAGCCCCGCCATGAGACCAATGTCACTGCTCGTCGCATGCGGCATTGTCATTTCCCTGGCGCTGACCGCTCCAGTTCACGCCGACGATCGCGCGAAACCGCCTCATCGCCAGCAGGATCACCGCAATACTCTCCGCCAGCCGCCGTCTGCCGCCCCGTCCGGCCGGCAAACCGTGCCGCGCGGCGACCTGCGCGGCGACATCGCCAGCAATGCGCGTGCGCGCATCGGCTCGCAGCCGTCCGACATGCCGCGCCATCCGTAGTCCTGCCAATTTCAGGATATCGTCGAAGAAAATGCCCGCTTTCGGGAACTGCGCCGCATGCGACGAGTCACATCGTTGCCATGAGCACAGCGTGGCAACAGCAAAAGTATCCGGTACGCCCGTATCCTCGCGATACGGGCTTTTTTTTGACGTCGCCTGCTTTCGCGGCGACGCCCGAGGCGGGATGGCCTGCCACTACAGGCGGCTTTCGAGAATCGCCACGGCGCTGGCTTCGCTCAATGCGTAGTCGTCCATGCGGCGATCGGTCCAGGAAAGTAATTTCTCGTCGCGCTCGAGGCGCGAAAATTCGGCTCGACCACTGTCGGTCAGCACGGCGATGTCCACCGGTGCGTGAAAACCCGGCGCGGGGGCAACGGTCTTCTGCCTGACCGTGTCCATCAGCCCGAGCGAACGGAGATACTCGAACACGCCCGGGCGGCGTGCCCACGGTACCTGGCGGTACTGCACTCGTCTCAATGCGTCGAGCACCGCTTCGTTGGAATACGTGGCCATCTCGATTCTTTCTTAAAGTGCAGCGACAATGCGAAGCGGTGCGCCGGGCAGGGTCTCCGCCCGCCGATACCGCCACCGATTCTGGAGGCCGACGTTCGGCGTCGCTTCAGGGCCGGATCGTCAGCCGTCCATAAAAAGACACCATACCCCAATCAAATTGATTCTGTTCGATTCATTTGTACTTCTCTTCATCTGTTTCATGCTCTGCCGCAAGCGGCGACGAGTCATCTCGATCGCCGCCGTTGCGCTGTTCTGGCTGCTCGCGACAGGCTGGCTCACCGCGCCGCTGATCGCGTGGAGCGAGGCGGGCGTCGTGCCGGTCGAGCACCCGGACATGCATGGGCGAACCACGCTGATTCTCATCGGCGCCGGCACGCGCCGCACCGACTCCGGGCTGCAGCCGCCGCCCGACGGCATGGCGCGCATCCACAAGGTGGCGGCGCTTTATCGCGTGTGCCGGCAGCAGGCCGAGCGCTGCACCGTGTTGATGTCGGGCGGCGACCCGCAGCATCATGGCGAAACCGAGGCGGCCGTATACGGACGCCAGCTCGTCGCGGAGGGCGTCGCCCCCGGCGACCTCGTTCTCGAACCGAACAGCCGCACAACCTACGAAAACGCGAAATTCACTGCGTCTATACTACGCCCACAGTATGACGACGCACGCATTCTCGTCACCTCGTCGTATCAGATGCGCCGCGCCCTGCTCGATTTCCGCCGATTCGGCATCGATCCGCAGCCCGTTTATGCGAATCGCCGGCGCGCGCAAACGGGCTGGCTGCCACGCTGGCGCAATGTGGCCAACGCCGAGCAGGCGCTGCACGAGCTGGTCGGCATCGCGCAATTCCACGTCTACCGATGGCTCGGGTGGTTCTGACAACTGCGCGGGAAGGGGAGCGGAATGGCAGTACTGCCCAGGATGGCAGGCGCGTGACGAAGTGCGCGAAGTGTTGCGCGACTTCAACGCGGCCTTGCGTCGCGCCAAGATCCGGTGCACATTGATCCGTCACTTTTGTTACACTCGACACGCACTCGTTTGCAGTCGCCAGACAACACGGCAACATTCGGGTTCATCACCACTTAGCGGAGGTAAAGCAATGAAGAAGACGTCCCTGGCTATCCTGGTAGCGATGTCGGCGCTGACTGGCGCAGCGTATGCGCAAGAGAGCACGGAAATCAAGACCATTACCGATCCGGCCAAGATCTCCGAGATCGAGCAGCGCGCACAGGCGCTGCAGCAGCAACAAGCGGCTGAAGCCGCTCAGCCGGCGATGCAGGAAGAGCATCACCACGGCAAGAAGGCTGCTCACCACAAGGCTGCAGCGAAGAAGGCCGGCAAAAAGGCTGCCAAGGCCGCTCCGGCAGAAGCTGCCAGCCAGTAAGTTCGGCGGTACCGCACAAGCGAAAAGCCGAATCCGGGCGACCGGGTTCGGCTTTTTTGGTTGCGGCGCCCGCGCGCTGTGCTAAAGTCGCGCACCGAAATTTTCCACCCGTGCGCACCCCGGTGCGGAGGACAGCATGAGCAACATTCAACTCGACATCGAGTGGACCGAAGCCGCCACTCGCCAGATCAAGCAACTGATGCCCCGCGGCTCGGCCGACGCATTCCTGGCGCTGCCGCCGATCGAGTGCCTGCCGATGGAAGGCGACGTGCTCTTCCTCGGCCCGCAAGGCAAGCAGCAACCGTTCATCGTTGCCGAGCGCCAGTATCATCACGACGGCGACGCCGACTGGACGATCATCCTGATCCTCGACGTACCCGGCACGTCGCACTGACGCGCTACTGCGACCGGACACGTCCGGTCGCCCCACCCTGCTCAGACGAGCTTCGACAGCACGCGGATTTCGGAACTTTCGATCCAGTCCGCGGCCGCTTCGCGATAAGCGAGAATGTGCGCGGAACGCGCATGGGCGGCCAGCGCCTCCTCGCTCTCCCAGCGCTCGACGAACACGAACCGAGCGGGCTCCTTCAGATCCCGGTGCAGGTCGTACTGCAAGGCACCGGCTTCGTTGCGGGTCGGCTCGACGATCCCTTCGAGCGCGGTGCGCAGCTTGTCCTCGGCGCCCGGCTTCGCGACGATCAGCGCCACGACTGCAATTTCCGCCATTCCCGACTCCTTCATCCAGAAAACTCCGAGAATACGCGAATCACGCATCGTGCATCGGCCACGCCGATGCAGCACTACGCGACGGCCAAAAAAATAGCCCGCGCTTCGGAGAAGCGCGGGCGAAACCGTCGCCCTACGAGGATAGGCGACGGGGCCATCGAGATCCGCGCGTTGGCGCACGGATCGTCATCAGTTGCGCCGGCACTTGTCGTGCCGGCATTTGAAAACGTCGAGACCGTTGATCGAGCGCTCGCGACGCTCGCCCGGCATCTGACGCCATCCTCCCTGCTCTAACGATTCCAACATATAAAGCAGTTTGCGTGCCAAGCATCGAACACCGGCCATACCGTTGATTCATAAGGACAATTTTTCGGTCGACAACAATGTGACACGTGTTCTGCCGCCGTAACGCACGGATGTTACGTAACGTCACGATGGGGGACCGAACCTCTCGCACAAGCCGCACGCCGGCGAGCGGTCATAAAAAAAGCCCGCCGAATGGCGGGCTTTGCACGGATGCGGGGAAACGTCGGGATCAGCGGAGCTGATTCACGAGCAGCCCCATGATCTGACGAGCCGCCGACGACGTGTCGATAGAACCCGAATCGTCGACGACCGCGACGCGCGTCTGGTCGGCCGTGAGCGCCTTCACGTTGACGCGGTACTGCTTCGCCTGCTTTTCCTTCTTGCCGTGGAACAGCTGGCTCCAGAAGCCCTGCTCGGCCGAACTCAGGTCCTTCGGATCGACATAGCGCACGAAATACAACCCCTTCGAGCGATCGCGATCGTCGACCGTGAAGTTCGCGCGATCGAGCGCGAGACCGACGTGCAGCCACGATCGGTCGTACGGCTCGCCGAGCGTGACTTCGGACGGCACTGCCGCGTCGGCCGCATCGTTACCCTGCGCCGACGTGCGCGAGACGTTCTGCGCGGCGATCGCGGCGGCAGCCTTCGACGATGCGTCGGCGTCGGCCTTCTTGTCCTTCGGCACCTCGTTGTCCTTGATGTTCGCGATCGGCGGCTCGCCGTTCTTCGCACGCTGCTCGTTCTGCGCGAGCACGGCCATCAGCCGCTTCAGGTATTCGGTCTCGAGTGCCGGATCGTTCGGCTTCGGCTCCCACTTGCTCGAATCGTTGTTCGCGCCGGTGATCGCCTCGCGCATCCCCTTCTGGCTGATGAACACGTAGGTGCCGCCGCTCGGTGCCGAATCGAGACGCGTGCGGTACTTGTTGCGCTCGGCCGTCACGTACGAGTTGCCCATCGCCTTCGAGATCACGCTGCGGATCAGGCCGTCGTTGATCTGCGGATGGGTTTCGTTCCAGTCGGTTTCCATCACGCCCTTGTCGCGCTGGTCAACGACGAGCAGGAAGCCCTGCTCCTGCCAGAAACGACGCACCTGCGGCCAGATGGCGGCCGGCTGCTTGCCGTCGATCACGAGCCAGCTCTCGGTGCCGTCGCGCTGGATATGCATGCCGGCCACGGCTGGCGCGACGGTGTCCAGCGCAGGCGCCGCCTGCTGGACCTGCTGAAGCGCAGACAGGGAAGTCGCGCCGCCCTGGGGCGGCAGCGAACGCTGATCGGCCGTCTCGTCGAGCATGTTGGGCGGCACTGCGAGCGACGCTTCCTTCGATTTCGAATCGCTCTTGTAGTCCACTTTCGTGGGCGACGACGTACCGCAACCGGCGACGAGCGCGCCAGTGGCGAGCACTGCAGCGAACCGCATGGTAAGACGAAGATCAGTCATGTTCGGGGAATCCTCTTCCGCTAAATCACGGCGCTTTCCGTGGATCAACCTTGCATTTTACCGGGGCCGCGCCGCGATGTGCAAAAAAGCGACCGGCAAGAAAAAACCCGCGTCAGCATGAACTGACGCGGGTTCTTGTCTGGTCGGGGCGAGAGGATTTGAACCTCCGACCACCTGCACCCCATGCAGGTACGCTACCAGGCTGCGCTACGCCCCGAAAGAAGAAAATTATAACAGACACTTTTCCGATTTAGAATCGGGTCGCATGCATTTTGTGAATGTTCTTGTGAAATTTTTTGGCGTGCCGGTGCCGATACGAGTGAAGCCGCGCATGCTGGCGCGATCTGCGCTCCCACTGCACGGCGTCCGCATCGCATTCACCGCTTGCGCGCAACGCAGATGACCGTCAGGCCGGCAACGCGGTTGAACCGGAACATCGGCAACTCGACGCGACAGATCGTCTTGAGCAAGCCGTTGACGAGCGGATGGTGCCGACGCAATTGCGACGCCGGCTCGCGTGGATGCCGACGCGCCCGCTCGCCCAGCCGCAGCGCTGCCGCGAGCGGAAACGTGAGGCCGAAGTAATAGGCGCCGCGTTCGACGTCGAGCCCCGCACGACGAACCACATCCTCGAGACCGCCGAGCGTGTACCTGCGCTTGTGCTCGAGAAAATCGTCATGGCCGCTCCAGAGGAACTGGAACGCGGGAACCGTGATCAGGAACCGGCTGCCCGGAGGCGCCCCCTTCACATACTGCGCCAGCAGCCCGACATCGTCGTCGACATGCTCGAGCACGTCCATCAGCAGAACGAGATCGGCATCGAATCGCTCGACGGACCGCCGAAAGTGGATGGGTTTGCCGGCCGTCTCTTCGTCGGTATCGTCGGCGTAGCTCGTATCGACACACCACGCTTCCGTCGCCTGCGTGCGTTCGAGCAAGTGCTTCGAGAAGAAGCCGGAGCCTGCACCGACGTCGAGTATCCGGTTCGCGCCCGCCCCGCCCAGGAACCGACGGATCGCGCTCGCCTTCGACGCGTAGTACCAGTGATCGCCCACACCCGCACCCAATACGTCGACTTCCTTCAGATCCATGACGCTTCCCCGTGACGGCCAAGTGTTTTGATCCGTACAGCCATAAAGCTGATCTTACCTCGCCGTTGCCGCCGATCGTACCTGTCGACGCTGCACGACGGGGCCGGATCGCACGCTTGCTTCGACCGCCTCGGCCGACGCGTCGCGAATCCGCTGAAAACCCGCGCCGGCCAAGGCTGGCAGCAGATTCGCCCGTTCGTCTAAAAACACGTCGGCCGAGGGTCCGCACAAACCAAACGACCGTTTGATCCGGCCGCCCAGCCACCCCGAATCCGTTGTCCCGCCGCCCGTCGGCGCGCCGCGCCCGGGCGCCCGTTGTTTGGTAACGCCGCTCTAGCGCGCTATGACACACTGCACGGCATCGACGCTCGCGCCGTACAGCGGCGCGCGCCGCCGTCGATCACGACAAGACATGGAGACAGACGATGCGGAATGCGGTCCGGCGCGGCCATCGCTCGCCTTTGGCAATTTTCGACTGGATTTCCGGCCCGCGACGCGCGGCCGTCCCGGTCTTGCACAAGACAGCCCGCGTGTTCGGCTGCGGCGCGCTGGCGCTCGTGCTGCTCTGCACCGGTTGTGCGGAATCGTCCGCGCAGCGCGACGGCAACGCGTCGGTCGCGTCGACGAAGATCGAGCGCACCAAAGCCGAACGCCTCGCCCGCGAGCAGCAGATCGCGCGCACCGTGCCGTCGCTTGCATCGATCGGCCTCACGCAACCGCGCCCGTTCACGCTGCGCGACTCGGGCCAGAACGGCGCGATGACGTTCCTGCGCGACGTCGATTTCCGCATCGTCAACAACCTCGGCTTCTTCATCCATCGGTTGTCGGCCACGCTCGTGCCGACGCAGGCCGGCGCGCCGATCGTGTTCGACGATCCGACGAGCTTCGAGATCGACGTGCACGAAGGCACGGTCACGCTCGACAACGCGAAGCTGACCGCCCTCTTCAATACCTATATCTTCGGTTACCGCAACGCACCGCTGCGCAAGCTCGCCGTGTCGGCCGGCGACGGCGTGATCCACCTGCAGGGCGAAATGCAGCGCGACGGCTGGGTGCCGTTCTCGCTGACCGGCACGCTCGCGATCCGCGACGGCAGCCAGCTCGTGTTCCACCCGACCGGGGTGAGCGTGTCGGGCATCAACGCGCAGCCGGTGATGCGCGCGGCCAACGTGAAGATGGCCGACCTGCTGAAGGTCCAGACGCCGATCGCGCAGCTCGCCGGCGACGATCTCGTAATGTCGGTCGACAAGCTGATGCCGCCGCCGCGCCTGAAGCTCACGATCACCGCGCTGCGCGTAACGCCGGCCGGCCTCGACCTTACGCTCGACGACGGCACGCATGCGGGCTTTGCGATGCCTGCGAACGCGCCGCAGCAGGCGATGGTCATCCGCGGCGGCGACGTGAAGTTCATGCGCTCGATGCCGATGAACGCAGACATCCTGATCGGCCCGGTCGATTCGACGAAGCGCGACCAGAATTTCGTGTTTGACCTGTATCACTATCGCGACCAGGTGTCGGCTGGTTACTTCAATTTCGACGAAAGCGGTGCGATGGCCATCCGGATGCCTTCGTACACGGGTCCGGCCAGCGGCGCGCTGCTCGGCAACGCGGCCGCACGCCTGAACGACAGCTTCCTCGCCGCGCAGCAGTATGCGCTGCGCGAGGTGCGCCAGCACTGGGAAGCCTACGCGCTCGCGGCGGACACGGCGCGGCCCGGCATGCAGAAGGTCGCGATGCGGCGCACGTCGACCACGCCGTTCAACGAGCGGCACGTGTCGAACCGCAACCCGACGATCCATCTGCACAACGTCGACTTCAACCTGTCCGGCGATATCGGCTTTCATGTCGAGGATCTCGACGTCGAACTCGTGTCGAAGCGCCCCGGCGAGCCCGTCGACCTCGACGATCCGAACCAGTACGACATCCGCATTCTCGGCGGCACGGTCGTCGAGTCATGGAAGGCGATGTCCGCGCTCTTCAACAACTACCTGCTCGACTACTCGCCACGTTCGTTGAACGACCTGCAGCTCAGTGCGGACGGCCAGAACCTGCGCGTCCAGGGCGGCATCAAGCTGTGGAATCACGTGCCGGGCGTCTGGCTGCCGACCGACATGAAGGGCTCGCTGACGGTACTCGACGACCGGCACCTCGCGTTCAAGCCATCCGAGGTGTCGGTGCTCGGCATTCCGCAGGCGAAGCTGCTGCGCTCGCTCGGTATCGAGCTCGCTTCGCTGACGCCGCTGCAGCGTCGCGGCGCGGAACTGCGCGGCGACACGCTCGTGCTCGACCAGTACACCGTGTTCCCGCCGCCGGTGCTGAACGGCAAGCTCGGGCAGGCAACGGTCGAGCGCGACGGGCTGCGCCTCACGTTCCGGCGGGCGGCGGGCGCGCCCGTGCCGAAGCGGCCGCAGATCGATGCGCCGAGCTACATGTGGATGGAAGGCGGCGACATGAAGATGTTCAACGTGCTCGAACTGAACGTGCGCGCGCTGATCCGGAATTCGGCCGAGGCCGGCCCGATGCGTTTCGACCTGTACGGCTACCGCAGCCAGGTCGCGCAGGGCTCGGTGAGAATGCTGCCGGACGGCACGCTGGTCGTCGACATGGGGCAGAAGAATCCGCTCGCGTCGCGCTGATCCGCGTGCGCAACGCGCATGAAAAAGCCCGGTGGCGCTTCGCCAACCGGGCTTTTCATTTCGTCCTTCGTACTTCGCGCTTCAGTCGTGCTTCAGTCCTTCGATCACGTCGAGCAGCGCCTGCCGCAACGCGATGACGTCGACGGTTGCGCCCGGCTTGCCGGGCACACGCGCGTCGGCTGCCTGCATCTCGGCGGATTCGACCGGTTCCGCCGCAGCCCGCCCGCCGCCCGGCGAATCGAGCCGGTTGCGTGCACCGTTGATCGTGAACCCCTGCTCGTACAGCAACTCGCGAATCCGCCGGATCAGCAGCACTTCGTGATGTTGGTAATACCGACGATTGCCGCGCCGCTTCACCGGCCGCAGCTGAGTGAATTCCTGTTCCCAATAACGCAGCACATGCGGCTTGACCCCGCACAGTTCGCTGACTTCGCCGATCGTGAAGTAGCGCTTCGCGGGAATCGGAGGCAAAACGACTTTCTCAACCGTGGTGGTCATCGTCGGTTAACCGTCGGTAAGGGTGCGCGGCGGCCGCGCGGAGACGTCAGCGCGCGGGGCTTACTCCGCGCCGTTTTCGACCAGCGCCTTCAGCTTCTGGCTCGCGTGGAAGGTTACCACCCGGCGGGCCGCGATCGGAATCGCCTCGCCCGTCTTCGGATTACGGCCAGGACGCTGCGGCTTGTCGCGCAGCTGGAAATTGCCGAACCCCGACAGCTTGACGCTTTCGCCGTTTTCAAGCGCGTCGCGGATCACCTCGAAAAACGCCTCGACCATGTCCTTCGCTTCACGCTTGTTCAGCCCGACGCTGTCGAACAGCAGCTCTGCCAGCTCCGCCTTCGTCAGCGTGGGCGTCTCGGCGGACGCCGGCGCCGAAGCGTCGCGGTTCATGGCGCTGCGTTGCGCCGTCAGGAGGGCTTCGAATTCACTCGAGGTCATGTCGTTCATATCTGCCATACAGCGCGTTGAATCAAAACTTACGATGGGAAAAAGCCGCCCGCAAGCGGGCGGGCCCTCTCCTTAGCCGCGCAGGCGCGCACCGGCACGAGCCATCCGCTCGACCAGCGTCTGGATCGCCTGATCGACGACCTCGTCCTGTAGCGTGCCAGCCGCGTCCTGCAGCGTCACGCGGAAGGCAAGGCTCTTCTCGTGCGCGGCAAGACCACCGGAAGTATTTGATTTTGCACGAAATTCGTCGAATAGTACAACCTTCTGAACGAATCGGCAGGCCTCTTCGGCAAGCGCCTTCTTCATTTCGTCGAAAAGTGCCTGAACCTCGACCGCCTGATCGACGACAACGGCGATATCGCGACGTACCGGCGGGAATTTCGACACGTCGGTCGGCGCAGGCAGCGCACGCGCAATCAGCGCGTCCGCATCGATCTCGAACATCACGGGCGCGTGCGGCAGCTCGTACTTCTGCATCAGGCGCGGGTGCAGCTCGCCGATCCAGCCGACCGCGCGGCCATCGACCTCGATCCGCGCGCTGCGGCCCGGATGGAGGGCCGGATGCTCTGCCTTCACGAAACGCGCGGCCGCGGGCGCGAGCAGCGCCTCCAGATCGCCCTTCACGTCGAAGAAATCGACAGCGCGGGTCTCGGTGCCCCACTGCTCGTCGAGGGCCGGACCGTACGCAAGCGCGCCGACACGCTTCGGCTGCGCATGACCTTCGACGGCCAGCTCGCCGGCCTTCACCGACGAATCGGCGAGGAACACGCGGCCCGATTCGAACACGCGCACGCGATCGGCGCGCCGGTTCAGGTTGTGACGAAGCACGGCGATCAGGCTGCCGAACAACGTCGTGCGCATCACCGAAAGCTGGCTCGCGATCGGGTTCAGCAGCCTGATCGGGTTGTCGTTGCCTGCGAAATCGTGCTCCCACTCCGCATCGACGAAGCTGAAGTTGACGGTTTCCGCATAGTCGCGCGCGGCGAGCGCATGACGGATGTCGTGGATCGAGCGCCGCGTCTCGTTGGTCGCACGCATTTCGCTCGTCGCGACCGGCGGACGCGCGGGGATCTTCTCGAAGCCGTAGATACGCGCCACTTCCTCGATCAGGTCTTCCTCGATCTCGATGTCGAAGCGGTGCGACGGCGGCGTCACGAGGAACGCGTCGTCTTCACGCTCGAACGGCAGGCCGAGGCGCGTGAAGATGCTGGCGATCTCGTCGGCGCCGATCTTCACGCCGATGATGCGGTTTGCGCGCGACACGCGCATCTTCACCGGCGCGCGCTGCGGCAGGTTCACGGACTGATCGTCGACCGGGCCGGCCTTGCCGCCGCAGATCTCGAGAATCAGCTGCGTGATGCGCTCGACGTGCTCGACGGTCGTCGCGTAATCGACGCCGCGCTCGAAGCGATGGGCCGCATCGGTCGAGAAGTTGTACTTGCGCGCGCGGCCACGGATGCTGTCCGGCCACCAGAACGCGGCTTCCAGGTAGATGTTGGTCGTGTCGAGCGTGACGGCCGTGCTGTCGCCGCCCATGATGCCGGCCAGGCTTTCGACCTGGCGGTCGTCCGAAATCACGCCGACCGTTTCGTCGAGTTCGACCGTGTTGCCGTTGAGCAGCTTCAGCGATTCGCCGCGCTTGCCCCAGCGCACCTCGATGCCGCCGTGGATCTTGTCGAGATCGAACACGTGCGACGGGCGGCCGAGCTCGAACATCACGTAGTTCGAGATGTCGACGAGCGCGGACACGCTGCGCTGCCCCGAACGCTCGAGGCGCTCGATCATCCACTGCGGCGTCTGCGCATGCGCGTTCACGCCGCGGATCACGCGCCCCGAGAAGCGGCCGCACAGATCGGGGGCGGCAATGCGCACCGGCAGCGTTTCGTCGAGCTCGACGCGCACCGGGCGGATGTCGACCGGCGTCAGCGGCGCGCCGGTGATCGCGGCCGTCTCGCGCGCGATGCCGAACACGGACAGGCAGTCGGCCTTGTTCGGCGTCAGCTTGATTTCGAAGATCGTGTCGTCGAGATGGAGCGTCTCGCGGATGTCCTGACCGACCGGCGTGTCTTCCGGCAGGATCAGCAGGCCGCTGTGGTCCTCGGACAGCTTCAGCTCGCGCGCCGAGCACAGCATCCCCTGGCTCTCCACGCCGCGCAGCTTCGACAGCTTGATCGCGAACGGCTTGCCGCCCTCTTCTGCCGGCGGCAGTTCCGCTCCGACCAGCGCGACCGGCACCTTGATGCCGGGCGCCACGTTCGGCGCGCCGCAGACGATGTTCAGCGTCGCGCCGGTGCCGGCGTCGACCTGGCAGACATTGAGCTTGTCCGCATCCGGATGCTTGACGACTTCGAGCACGCGGCCGACGACGATCTTCGACGTCGGCGGCGCAGCCTTGCTCAGCGATTCGACTTCGAGCCCCGCCATCGTCAGCGCGTGCGACAGTTCGTCGGTCGTGAGCTGCGGGTCGACAAAGGTTCTCAACCAGGATTCAGGGAATTGCATGGATGTCTACGTTCGAAACAGGTTAGATCGACGCCCGGGGCCCCATCGGATCGTCCGTCGGGGCGTGCGCGGGCACAGGTCGGCGCGGCGAGCGGCGTTATGCGAACTGGCGCAGGAAACGCAGGTCGTTCTCGAAGAACAGCCGGAGATCCTGGACGCCGTAGCGCAGCATCGTCAGGCGCTCGAGGCCGCTGCCGAACGCGAAGCCGATGTAACGCTCGGGATCGAGGCCCATGTTGCGAATCACGGTCGGATGCACCTGCCCCGAGCCGGAGATCTCGAGCCACTTGCCGGCGTTCTTGCCTTGCTCGAACATCATGTCGATTTCGGCCGACGGTTCCGTGAACGGGAAATACGACGGCCGGAAGCGCACGAGGATGTCGTCGCGCTCGAAGAATTTTTTCAGGAAGTCGGTATAGACGCCCTTGAGATCGGCGAAGCTGATGTTTTCGTCGATCCACAGCCCCTCGACCTGATTGAACATCGGCGAGTGGGTCGCATCGCTGTCGACGCGATACGTGCGGCCCGGCGCGATCACCTTGATCGGCGGACGGTTCATGCGCGCGTAACGCACCTGCATCGGGCTCGTGTGCGTGCGCAGCAGCAGTTGGCGGCCGTCGGCGTCCTTGCCTTCGACATAGAAGGTGTCCTGCATCGAACGCGCCGGATGATTCTCCGGGCTGTTCAGCGACGTGAAGTTGTACCAGTCGGTCTCGATTTCGGGACCGTCGGCCACGTCGAAACCGATCGAGCGGAAAATCTGTTCGACGCGCTCCCACGTGCGCATCACGGGGTGCAGGCTGCCTGCACCGGCGCCGCGGCCCGGCAACGTCACGTCGATCGCCTCGGCGGCGAGGCGCTGGTTCAACAGCACGTCGGCCAGCGCCTGGCGACGTGCGGTCAGCGCGGCTTCAACCTGCTGCTTCACGACGTTGATGCGTGCGCCTTCGGTCTTGCGTGCTTCGGGATCGAGCTTGCCGAGGCCCTTCAGCAACTCGGTCAGCGCACCCGACTTGCCGAGAAATCGTGCTTTCTCGTTTTCGAGCGTGGTGATGTCGGCAGCCTGTTCGAAGGACTGCTGCGCGTCGGCGACAATCTGGTCCAGATCCATAGATCCCATCATTTCCAACGTCATTCGGTCTTGGCGAGCGAAATCGCCCGGCCAACAAAAAACGGCCCCCACGCTCTCGTGCTTTGCATGGGACCGGAGTAAGCGCCAAAGGCGCTAACTCCGGATCGACACATTCGCTGCCCCCCCGAGGGGGCGATCGGCCCTCTTGGGGCGGCCCAGCGAGGGCCGATAAAAAAAGGGGCTCGGAAGAGCCCCGTTTTCGCTGCAGCGGCCGAGACTACCGGATCATCGCTGCAACTAACCACGCAGTGCTAATTTCGCAATTAGGCTGCAACGGCGGCTTTCACCTGCTTGACGATCGCAGCAAAAGCAGCCTTGTCGAACACCGCCATGTCGGCCAGCACCTTACGGTCGAGTTCGATCGACGCCTTCTTCAGGCCGTTGATGAACACGCTGTAGGTCATGTCGTGCTGGCGAACTGCCGCGTTGATACGCGTGATCCACAGTGCGCGGAACACACGCTTCTTGTTGCGGCGATCGCGGTACGCGTACTGGCCAGCGCGCATCACCGCCTGCTTGGCGATGCGGTAGACGTTATTGCGGCGGCCGCGATAACCCTTGGCCAGGTTGATGATCTTCTTGTGGCGGGCCCGTGCGGTTACCCCACGTTTGACTCGAGGCATGTTTCTCTCCTTAGAGTATCGATTGAGGGGTTACGCGAACGGGAGCATCGCGCGGACGGAGTTCAGATCGGAATCATGAACTGCCGTTGCGCCGCGCAGATGGCGCTTGTTCTTCGTGGTTTTCTTGGTCAGGATGTGGCGCTTGAAGGCTTGACCGCGCTTGACGGTACCGCCCGGACGCACCACGAAGCGCTTTGCAGCGCTCTTCTTGGTCTTCATCTTAGGCATGACGAACAACTCCAGTTTATTAGATGGCGATGGGTGTGCGGTTGGCTTGCGCCCTTGACCCGCCCTTCGAAACCCAGTCCACTTGTGTACGGCGTACCGCTTGCGCAGCCGCCGTCATTGTTGGCGCGCCGCCCTGACCGGGCAACGCGCCGAACCACTTCCGAACCTGCGCGCGAAGCGCGCGGGCCCGTTACTTCTTTTTCTTCGGCGAGAGCACCATGATCATCTGGCGCCCTTCCATCTTCGGCATCTGCTCGACCTGGCCGACTTCCTCGAGATCCGTGCGCAGACGCTCAAGCATCCGCATACCGATTTCCTGGTGAGCCATTTCGCGACCGCGGAAACGCAACGTGATCTTCGTCTTGTCGCCCTCTTCGAGGAAGCGCACGAGATTGCGAAGCTTGACGTTGTAATCCCCGTCATCGGTACCCGGGCGGAACTTGACTTCCTTGACCTGGATGACCTTCTGCTTCAGCTTCGCTTCGTGCTGCTTCTTCGATTCCTGGTACTTGAACTTGCCGTAATCCATCAGACGGCAAACCGGGGGAACCGCTTGCGGCGCGATTTCCACCAGGTCAACATCCAGTTCTTCCGATTTACGGAAAGCATCAGCGAGTTTTACGATACCGAGCGGTTCGTTCTCGATCCCGACCAGACGCACTTCCGGCGCAGTGATTTCACCGTTGATGCGATGCGACGACTTATCAGTAGCGATGTTACGTTTCCTCTAAAAATTAAAAAAACGAGCCGCGCTGCCAGGGTGGTTACTTGAACGAGCGCAGGTCTTCCTGCAGACGCTCAACGAAGGCATCGACCGGCATCACGCCAAGATCGACGCCGCCACGGGCACGCACGGCTACCGTTTGCGCATCACGCTCCTTATCACCCACGACGAGGAGATAAGGCACCTTTTCCAGCGTGTGCTCGCGTATTTTATAGCTAATCTTCTCGTTGCGCAAATCGGCCGTCACTCTAACCCCTTGTTTTTGCAACGATTGGGCCAGAGATTGCGCATATTCGACCTGACTTTCGGCGATATTGAGCACAACAGCCTGCATCGGCGCGAGCCAGACCGGCATCGCACCAGCGTGGTGCTCGATCAAAATGCCGAGGAATCGCTCCATCGAACCGACGATCGCACGGTGCAGCATCACGGGCCGGCGACGGCTGTTGTCTTCCGCCACGTACTCGGCGCCGAGGCGTTCCGGCAGCATCATGTCGAGCTGCAGCGTGCCGCACTGCCACGAACGGCCGAGCGCGTCCTTGATGTGGTACTCGATCTTCGGACCGTAGAACGCACCCTCGCCCGGCAGCTCTTCCCACTGGAGGCCGCACGCCGTCAGCGCTTCACGCAGGCCCTGCTCGGCACGGTCCCACGTTTCGTCGGAACCCATGCGCTGCTCCGGACGCAGCGACAGCTTGATGTCGATGTGGTCGAAGCCGAAATCGCCATACACGCTCATCGCCAGCCTGTTGAACGCGATCGACTCGGCAATGATCTGGTCTTCCGTACAGAAGATGTGCGCATCGTCCTGCACGAAGCCGCGCACGCGCATCAGGCCGTGCAGCGCGCCCGACGCCTCGTTGCGGTGGCACGAGCCGAATTCCGCGTAACGCAACGGCAGGTCGCGATACGAACGCAGGCCGTGCTTGAACACCTGGACGTGCCCCGGACAGTTCATCGGCTTGATCGCGTAGTCGCGCTTCTCCGACTCCGTCGTGAACATGTTCTCGCGGTAGTTCTGCCAGTGGCCCGACGCTTCCCACAGCGAGCGGTCCATGATCATCGGCGTCTTGATCTCGAGGTAGCCGGCTTCGTTCACGCGGCGGCGCATGTACTGCTCGACCTGCTGCCACAGCGCCCAGCCCTTCGGATGCCAGAACACCATGCCCGGCGACTCTTCCTGCATATGGAACAGGTCAAGCTGCTTGCCGAGCTTGCGGTGGTCGCGTTTTTCCGCTTCCTCGAGCATGTGCAGGTACTGATCCTGGTCTTCCTTCTTCGTCCAGGCCGTGCCGTAGATGCGCTGCAGCTGCTCGTTCTTCGAATCGCCGCGCCAGTACGCGCCCGCGACCTTCATCAGCTTGAAGACCTTCAGCTTGCCGGTCGACGGCACGTGCGGGCCGCGGCACAGATCGGTGAAGCCGCCGTGCGAATACAGCTTGATTTCGTCGCTCTGCGGAATCGATTCGATGATCTCGGCCTTGTACTTCTCGCCGAGGCTGCGGAAGTAACCCGCGGCCTCGTCGCGCGACACGACACGGCGCGTCACGGGCTCGTCCTTCTTCGCGAGTTCCTGCATGCGCTTTTCGATCTTTTCCAGATCTTCCGGCGTAAACGGACGGTTATACGAGAAGTCGTAATAGAAGCCGTTGTCGATCACGGGGCCGATCGTCACCTGCGCATCCGGATACAGATCCTTCACTGCATACGCAAGCAAGTGCGCGGTCGAGTGACGAATGATGTCGAGACCGTCGGCATCCTTGTCCGTGACGATGGCGAGCGACGCGTCGCGGTCGATCACCGCGGACGTATCGACGAGCTCGCCGTCGAGCTTGCCACCAAGCGCAGCCTTCGCAAGGCCGGGACCGATCGAGGCTGCAACCTCGGCAACTGTCACCGGATGCTCGTATTGTCGAACTGAGCCGTCAGGCAAGCGTATCGAAACCATAGCAATCTCCGTGATGCCGACAGTGGGCGGCAGACCAGGCACGCGATGTAAAAGTCACGCGCGGAATTTTCGCGACAAAAAAAATGCGGCCCCGCTTTCGAGGGGCCGCATTCGATACTTCACTCAAACTGAAAGGGCGAAAACGTTCCTCGACTAGCGTCGCTCCGAAGTGGTTTCGGTCAACGTTCGCGGTGTCATAACCGTATTCGCCTTGTTCGCGTTGAGCTATTTACTGCATCGAATACCCGGAGACCGGGCATTCTCAATTCGTTGGTAGGCTCGATTGGACTCGAACCAACGACCCCCACCATGTCAAGGTGGTGCTCTAACCAGCTGAGCTACGAGCCTAGAGAAGCTGAAATTATATGGAGCTGCTATCGGTTTGGCAAGCGTTTTTATGCGGTCGCAGCAAAATAACGGTGTTCCAACCCCATCATGTCTTGCGACCGGCCCGTACGACGCCCTGCACCTCACCGAGCAGCGTGCAGGCGCGCTGGACTTGCGCCGAGTTCGACACCTCGACCGTGAACTGCATGAATGCCGCATTGCGGCGACTCTGCGTCTTCACACCCACCACGTTCATCTTTTCGCGCGCGAACACTTCGGAGATGTCGCGCAGCAACCCTTGCCGGTCGCTCGCCTCGATCATCAGGTCGACCGGATAGACGGACGCGCCGCGCCCGCCGAGCACGTCGGCCGACCAGGTCGTCTGCAGCACGCGTTCCGGCGCGCGCTCGACCATCCGGCGAAACGTCGGGCAATCGCTGCGGTGGATCGACATCCCCTTGCCGCGCGTGACGAAGCCGCTGATCGGATCGGGCGGCGCCGGCCGGCAGCAACGCGCGAGCTGGGTCAGCAGCGCGTCGACGCCCACCACCAGCACGCCGGTCGACGCACCGTGCGCAACGCTCGCGCCGCTACTGCGCTTCTCGAAATCGGCTGGCGCCTCGGGCGCCGGCTCGGGCGGCGGCGCATCCGACAGCGCATGTTCGACGTTGCGCAGGCTGAATTCTTCCTTGCCGACGACCGAGAACAACTCCTCGGGCGACTTGAAGCCGAGCTTCGCGGCGAGGTTGTCCAGGTTGACCGACGTCTTGCCCTCACGCTGCAGCGTCTTTTCGACGAGCGCCCGGCCATGCGCGACGTTTTCCTCCTGCTCGATCGAGTTGAACCACGCCCGCACCTTCTGACGCGCGCGCGAACTCTTCAGGTAACCGAGCTGCAGGTTCAGCCAGTCGCGCGACGGCCCACCCTCCTTCACCGCGACGATCTCGACCGTCTGGCCGTTCGCGAGCGGCGTGTTCAGCGGCACCATCACGCCGTCGACGCGCGCGCCGCGGCAACGATGACCGAGTTCGCTGTGCAAGTGGTACGCGAAATCGACCGGCGTCGCGCCCTGCGGCAGCGCGATCACGCGCGCCTGCGGCGTCAGCACGTAGATGTGGTCGTCGTCGAGCGACGTCTCGCGCAATTGCGCCCACGCCTGGTCGCCCGATACCCCCGGGCCGTCCTCGACATCGTCCTTCCATGCGAGCAACTGACGCAGCCACGCGATCTTCTCGTCATACTTGTCGCTCGCCGAGAACTGGCCGCCGTAGCCGCGCGCGCCGGCCTCCTTGTAGCGCCAGTGCGCGGCAACGCCGTACTCCGCGAAGCGGTGCATCTCCTGCGTGCGGATCTGCACTTCGAACGCACGGCCGTCGTCGCCGATTACGACCGTATGCAGCGACTTGTAGCCGTTCGGCTTCGGCCGCGAGATGTAGTCGTCGAACTCCTTCGGCACCGGCTGCCACAGGTGATGCACGATGCCAAGCACCGCGTAGCAATCCTTGATGTCGGGCACGATCACGCGAAACGCACGCACGTCGTACAGCTCGGCGAAATCGAGCTCCTTGCCGCGCATCTTGCGCCAGATGCTGTAGATATGCTTCGGCCGGCCGCTCACGTCGGCCTGGATGTGCGCGGCCGCCAACTCGTGCTGCAGCCGACCGATCGCCTGCGTGACGTACGCCTCGCGTTCGATGCGCTTCTCGTCGAGCAGCTTCGCGATCCGCTTGTAGGTGACGGGATCCTCGAAGCGGAACGCGAGATCCTCGAGTTCCCACTTCAGTTGCCAGATCCCGAGGCGGTTCGCGAGCGGCGCATAGATCTCGAGCGTCTCGCGCGCGACGTCGGGCGGCGGGTCGATCTTCGCGGCCGCGTAGTAGCGCAGCGACTGCAACCGCGACGCGAGCCGGATCAGCACCACGCGGATGTCCTGCGCGAACGCGAGCAGCATCTTGCGCAGCGCCTCGATCTGCGTGCGCCGCTCTTCCGCCGCATCGCGCCCCGCGTCGGGTACCGCATTCTGCGCGGCACGCAGGCTGACGGTGCCGAGCCGCAACAGCTTGCGCACGTCGGATACGAGCCGCGCCACTTCGTCGCCGAAACGCTCGGTGAGCTCGCGCTCCGGGTCGTTCAGGTGCGGCGTCAGTACGAACAGTGCGGCGGCCTGCATCGCGGGCGGATCGACGTTCAGCGTGCGCATGATCGACGCCGTGCCCGCCGAGTGATCGGCGAGCAGTTCGCCGGACGACAGCCGTGCGTCGCCGGCCCGCTCGCGCACGAACGCGAGCACGTCGTCGAACGACGGTGCCGCGACGGGGGAAGTGGAAACGGACTCGGTCATTGCACGGCCTGACGGAATGCGGTCATCGTCGGTTGATGCTCAGCTCTGCCCCGCTCAGCTCCGCTGCGCGGCGACGACCACGATCTCGACGAGCAGCGCCGGATCCGCCAGCTTCGCCTCGACGGTGGCGCGCGGCGGCGTGTTGCCCTGCGCGACCCATGCGTCCCACTCCGCATTCATGCCTTCGAAGTTCGCCAGATCCGAGATGTAGATCTGTACCGACAGCAGATGCGCCTTGTCGCTGTTCGCTTCGGCGAGCAGGCGGTCGATGTGGCCGAGCACTTCGCGCGTCTGGCCCCTGATGTCCTGCGCGGTGTCTTCGGCGATCTGGCCGGCCAGATACACGGTACCGTTGTGGATCGCGGTTTCGGAGAGACGGGCCCCGACGTGATGACGAATGACTGCCATGGAATGTTCCGGTCGTGAGTGGGTAAAGAATCGGACGACGACACGGCCCGCGTGCCACCGAACCGCATATTATGACGCGTTTATGCGTCGCCTTCGACGAAAAACCGCCGCGCGAGCGCAATCTGGTCGGCCCCGATGAACGCCGGCGCGTGGCCCGCACCGGGAATCTCGGCCTGCGTCACATGCCGGCCGCGACGCATCATGTCGGCCACCGTCTCGCGCGACAGCAGGTCGGACGTCTCGCCGCGCACGACGAGCAACGACGCGTCCGTCGTCTCGACGGCACGCCACAGCGCGGCCTCGCCGAGCGCGGCCAGTTCGGGCGTCGTCGCCTTGAACGGCTCGGCAATGCGCGGATCGTAACGCATCGTCCAGCCGCCTTCGGGCAGTTCGCGCAGCAGCGGCCCGTTGATCTCGCGCCACTCGTCGGCGCTCAGCGCGCCGAACGGCAGCGACAACGACGTCAGATAGTCGACACCCTCCTGCTCGGTCGCAAAGCGCGGCTGCACGCCAAGATACTCGCCGATGCGCGTCAACGAATCGGGTTCGATGCGCGGGCCGACGTCGTTGACGATCATCCGCCGCAGCGGCGAACCGGGCAGCCCCGCGAGCGCGATGCCGATCAGGCCGCCCATCGACGTGCCGAACCAGTCGACCGATTCGACGTCGAGCCGCGCGATCAGCGTCACCATGTCGGCCACGTATTGCGGGATCGCATAGAGCCGCGGATCGGCAAGCCAGTCAGACCGGCCGCGCCCGACGACATCAGGGCAAACGACGCGATAGGTATCGGACAGCGCGGCGGCGAGCCGGTCGAAATCACGCCCGGAACGGGTCAGGCCATGCACGCAGACCAGCACGCGCGGGTTGGCGGGGTCGCCCCATTCGGTATAGGCGACGTGATGAAGGCCGGCAGCGCTCGCACACTGCACGCGCCGCTGGCGAGGAACCGGGGGATTCGCTGGGGTCGTTGGCATCGTTGGCATCCTGTCGAACGGGGGCGCGCAGCGAGGCAACGCTGGTGCGGCCCAATGCAGACGATTGTAAACCGCTTCGGTCGCCCGACGCGGTCCGCCGCCGGCCATCCGTGCCGCGGAATGCTGCGCGCGTGATGTTCGCCGTGCGCCCTCTTTCGACGAAACGATCCGCACAATCGCGCGCAACGTCAACTCTCGTCCCAGCGCCACGCCGCCTGCAAGTGCTCGCGCATGAAGTCGACGAACGTCCGCACGCGCAACGCGAGATGCCGCCCGCCCGGATAGACCGCATGCAGCGGCGCCGCCGGCGCCGCATACGCAGGCAGCACCCGCACGAGCCGGCCCGCCTCGAGATCGGACGCGACGTCCCAGATCGACTTCAACGCAATACCCGCGCCGTCGAGCGCAAGCATACGCGCCGCGCCTCCGTCGTTGGTCAGCACCGCCGCCGCGACCTCGACCGCGATCGGGCCGTCCAAGCCATCGAACCGCCATTCGGCCTGCAGTTGCTCGCCCATCACGATGCAACGGTGCGCACGCAGCTCGCCGGGATGCACCGGTAAGCCGCATTCGACCACGTATGCCGGCGACGCGCACAGCACACGGCGGTTCGGCGCCAGTTCACGCGCGATCATCGACGAATCGGCGAGACTGCCGATCCGCACCGCGACGTCGATCTCGTGCGCGAGCAGATCGACGACCGTGTCGGTCAGAATCAGTTGCACGCACACCTGCGGATGCCGGCACCGGAACTCGGCGACGAGCGGCGCGATCCGCAATCGCCCGATCTCGCCCGGCGCGGTCACGCGCAGCAGGCCGCTCACCGTGCCGCGACGATCCTGCATCAGCGTTTCCGCCAGGTCGACTTCGGCGAGGATGCGCAGCACCTGTGCATGGAACAGAGCGCCCTCGTCGGTCAACGTCTGCCGGCGAGTCGTCCGGTGCAGCAGGCGCACGCCGAGCCGAGCCTCCAGGTGCGCAAGCCGTTTGCTGATGACCGACAGCGACAAGTCCTGCTCCCGCGCCGCCGCCGACAGGCTGCCCGCCGCGACGACGATCGAGAAGGTTTCCAGCGCAGGCAGGTCGTCGATCAGCATTCGAGCATCCTCGAGCCGCCGCCCTTTCCTTTTTTCGAATAATCCATTCGCTTCCCTTTGGTATTTATATCGAATTCGGAAACCTACCATGACGTCACTGCGCCATCCAGGCGCACCATCATGAAAAAGGAGAATCCGATGTCTGCCTTGCAACGATTCCTGCGCCGCTCGATTGCCGGCACGCTCGCGACGACGACGTTTGCCGCAGTCGCGCTACCGCCTGTCACCGCCAATGCGGCCGATCTCGCGGCTCCGTTGCACCTGACGGTCGCGGCCGGACTGCCTGCCGCGCAGGCGCGCGACCAGATCCTTGCGGCGCGCCGCTACGCCACGTTCTGGGACACCGGAGACGAGGCGCTTGCGCGCGCGGCACTCGCTGCCGACTTCACGGATCGCACGCTGCCGGCCGGACGCGCCCAGGGCCTGCCGGGGCCGCTCGCGGCATCACGAACGATGCGCGCGGCGATTCCCGACCTGCATTGCGAGATCGAGCAGATGATCGTCGCCGGCGATCGCGTCGTCGTCCACCTGCGGTTTCGCGGACATTTCACCGAGGTCTTCGGTAACACGACCGGTCATGGACAGGCGGTCGATTTCATCGCGACCGACATCTACCGGATCGCGGCCGGCCGGATCGCCGAGAACTGGCACATCGAAGACAACCTGACGCTGATGCGCCAACTCGGCGTCGCAAACTGAGGGCTCGGCCGATGACGAACTTCGATCCTTCGATGCGCACGGCCCGCCGCGCGTTTCTCGCACAGGCCGGTGCGGGCGCCGGGCTGGCCGCCGCCGGCGCGGTACTCGGCAGCGCGGTGCGGGGCGCAAGCGCCGCAACGGCCGGGCCGCTCGCCGCGCCGACCGCCGCACACGGCAAGTTCTGGCCGGACGACATCCGCCTGGCGATCTCGATCTCGATGCAGTTCGAAGCCGGCGGGCAACCGCCCAAGGGCGCGGACAGCCCCTTCCCGCCCGTCGCGTTTCCACCGTCCGTGCCGGTCGATCTCGCGTCAGCCACCTGGTTCGCTTACGGCTACCGGGAAGGGATTCCGCGCCTTCTCGATCTGTGGGACCGCCACGACGTGAAAGTCACGTCGCACATGATCGGGGAAGCCGCGCGCCGCCATCCCGAACTGGCCCGTGAGATCGTCGCGGGGGGGCCCCCACCCGCCCCCCCCCCCCCCCCCCCGCCCGCGCCAAAAAAGCGGCGGGCCGCGACATGAAGCGGCGGCGCCGGAACTTTGTCAACGCGTGATCGAATCACGCACTTTC
>NZ_JBNCAB010000094.1:0-27593 GCF_049805555.1 Burkholderia sp. DN3021
GGCCCGAAGCGCGGCGCCGACGGGCGGCTCGCGCAGCCGGCCGCCGCCGCGCCCGACGCCGTGAGCGACGAAGCGGGCGCAACCGGCGCGAAGCGCAAGAAGAAGGCGGCCGCCGACAAGCCCGTGAAGACCGTCGACAAGCTCGCGAAGCTCGGCCTCACGCGCTCGATCGATCTCGTGCTGCATCTGCCGATGCGCTACGAGGACGAAACCACGCTGACGCCGATCGGCGAACTGCTGCCGGGCGGCATCGCGCAGACCGAAGGCGTCGTGTTCGACAACGAGGTCGCGTACCGGCCGCGCCGCCAGCTCGTCGTGAAGATCCAGGACGACGACGGCGAGCACCTCGTGCTGCGCTTCCTGAATTTCTACGGCTCGCAGGTCAAGCAGATGGCCGTCGGCCAGCGGCTGCGCGTGCGCGGCGACGTGCGCGGCGGCTTCTTCGGGATGGAGATGGTGCATCCGGCGGTGCGCGTCGTCGACGCGGATACGCCGCTGCCGCAGGTGCTCACGCCCGTCTATCCGAGTACGGCCGGCGTGTCGCAGGCCTATCTGCGCAAGGCGATCGAGAACGCGGTCGAGCGCACGCCGCTGCCCGAGCTGCTGCCGCCCGAGATCGATCGCGCGTACCTGCGGCCGCTCGGCGTGCCGTCGCTCGAGCAGGCCGTGCGCATCCTGCACCACCCGGGCGTCGATTCCGACGAAGCCGCGCTGATGGACGGCTCGCATCCGGCGTGGACGCGCATCAAGTTCGAGGAGCTGCTCGCGCAGCAACTGTCGCTCAAGCGCGCGCACGAGGAGCGCCGCACGCGCGCGGCGCCCGCGATGCCGCGCCGCACCGCGAGCGATGCCGACGCGCTGACGACGCGGCTCTACGCGGCGCTGCCGTTCACGCTGACCGGCGCGCAGTCGCGCGTCGTCGACGAGATCGCGCACGACCTCACGCTCGCGCACCCGATGCAGCGCCTGCTGCAGGGCGACGTCGGCAGCGGCAAGACGGTCGTCGCGGCGCTGGCCGCCACGCAGGCGATCGACGCCGGCTACCAGGCCGCGCTGATGGCGCCCACCGAAATCCTCGCGGAACAGCACGCGCGCAAGCTGCGCGCATGGCTCGAGCCGCTCGGCGTCACGGTTGCGTGGCTGGCGGGCAGCCTGAAGGCGAAGGAGAAGCGCGCGGCGATCGAGGCGGCCGCGCTCGGCACCGCGCAGCTCGTGATCGGCACGCACGCGATCATCCAGGACACGGTCGAATTCGCGCGGCTCGGCCTCGTGATCGTCGACGAGCAGCACCGCTTCGGCGTCGAGCAGCGTCTCGCGCTGCGCGCGAAGGCCGCGAACGCGGCCAACGGCGCGCGCGATTTCCAGCCGCACCAGTTGATGATGTCGGCCACGCCGATTCCGCGCACGCTCGCGATGACGTATTACGCCGATCTCGAAGTCTCGACGATCGACGAGCTGCCGCCGGGCCGCACGCCCGTGCTGACGCGCCTCGTCGGCGACGCGCGGCGCGAGGAGGTGATCGCCCGGGTGCGCGAGGCCGCGCTGACGGGGCGCCAGGTGTACTGGGTGTGCCCGCTGATCGAGGAGAGCGAGACGCTGCAGCTGCAGACGGCCGTCGAAACCTACGAGACGCTCGCCGCGGCGCTTCCCGAGCTGAAGGTCGGGCTCGTGCACGGCCGGCTGTCGCCGGCCGACAAGGCGGCCGTGATGGAAGCGTTCACGCGCAACGACGTGCAGCTGCTGGTCGCGACGACCGTGATCGAAGTCGGCGTCGACGTGCCGAACGCGTCGCTGATGGTGATCGAGCACGCGGAGCGCTTCGGCCTCGCGCAGCTGCACCAGTTGCGCGGCCGCGTCGGGCGCGGCACCGCGGCGTCGGTGTGCGTGCTGCTGTACACGGGGCCGCTGTCGATTACCGGTCGCGAGCGGCTCAAGACGATGCGCGAGACGACCGACGGCTTCGAGATCGCGCGGCGCGACCTCGAAATCCGCGGCCCCGGCGAATTCCTCGGCGCGCGCCAGTCGGGCGCGGCGATGCTGCGCTTCGCGAACCTCGAGACCGACGGCTGGCTGATCGATCCGGCCCGCGAGGCCGCAACGCGACTGATCGCCGCGTACCCCGACGTCGTCACGCAGCATCTCGCGCGCTGGCTCGGCGCTCGCGAGCAGTACCTGAAGGCCTGATACACCGGTTTGGGGCCGGATCCTGAGCCGCCAAAACCGTCAATCGACGCATCGCGATGCAGAGAAACTTGGCGAACCGGTGCCAGAGGGTGTATAAATTAAACCTATCGCATGTATATCTCTGATTGACCCACAATGACGCTGACTGAATTGAAATACATCGTCGCGGTCGCGCGCGAGCGGCATTTCGGCCGCGCGGCCGAAGCATGCTTCGTGAGCCAGCCGACGCTGTCGGTGGCGATCAAGAAGCTCGAAGACGAGCTCAACGTGCAGATTTTCGAGCGCGGCGCGAGCGAAGTGAGCGTGACGCCGATCGGCGACCAGATCGTCACGCAGGCGCAGCGCGTGCTCGAGCAGACCTTCGCGATCAAGGAGATCGCGAAGCAGGGCAAGGACCCGCTTGTCGGCCCGTTCCGTCTCGGCGTGATCTACACGATCGGGCCGTACCTGCTGCCGACGCTCGTCAAGCAGATGATCCAGCGTGTCCCGCAGATGCCGCTGATGCTGCAGGAGAACTACACGCTGAAGCTGCTCGAACTGCTGAAGCAGGGCGAGATCGACGCCGCGATCATGGCGCTGCCGTTCCCGGAAACCGGCCTGATGGTGCGCCCGCTGTACGACGAGCCGTTCGTCGTCGCGCTGCCGGCCGGCCATCCGTGGGAGAAGCGCGAGGAAATCGATGCCGAGGACCTGAAGCAGGAAACCATGCTGCTGCTCGGCAACGGCCACTGCTTCCGCGATCACGTGCTCGGCGTGTGCCCGGAGCTGATGCGCTTCTCGCAGACGGCCGACGGCATCCAGAAGACCTTCGAGGGCTCGTCGCTGGAGACGATCCGCCACATGGTCGCGAGCGGCGTCGGCATCACCGTGCTGCCGCGGATGTCGGTCACCGAGGTCGGCCCGCGCGCGAACGGCCCCGATGCCGAGTTGCTGTCGTACGTGCCGTTCCACGAGCCGGTGCCCGACCGCCGCGTGGTGCTCGTGTGGCGCAAGAGCTTCACGCGGATGCCCGCGATCGACGCGATCAGCGATGCGATTTCCGCATGCGAACTGCCGGGCGTCGCGAAGCTCGACATGCCGGCGACGATGAACTGACCGAGCCGCGGCATGCGTGCATGACAACACGATGAACGGGGTCTTGCGACTCCGTTTATTTTTCTCTATCGCATAGATGAAATTAATTAAATTAAAATAATCAATAGATTTGCATAGAATTCTCTACATGGATCGGCGTCGTGTCGACGTTCGATTTGCACGCTGAATGCAAGCGCCAGAGGAGGATGTCATGATGCGGTCGGTATTGCAGCACGCGCAGCGGAACATCCCGTCGCGCGACGAGGTCGTACATCGCGCCAGGGTTGCGGTTCGCGGCCTGCGCCCGATTGCGTTCGCGTATCTGGCGGACCGTGTGTATGGTGGATGAACGTCGCCGCATGCCGGTCCCGTGTGCGCCCGCTGCACTCGCCGTCAAGCCATGAACGAGCATCGCATGTCCGAAAGCTGGAAGACCACGCGCATCACCGGCAAAGTGCCTGCCGGTAGCCGGTTCCCCGAGCGCCCCGCCTGCGGCGCCTCGCGGCGGGAACACACGGCGAAGGCCACGCACGACATCCCGTAGTACGACAGGAGGATCTACCTGTTCCGTTTCCTATCCCCGCAATGACACTCCACAGACCGCCCGGCACGCTGCCGGAGCGAGCAGGTGGAGGCATACGAGCAAGCCAAGGAGAAAACGCATGTCGAACGAAACGAAGTGCCCGTTCAACCACGCCACCGGCGCCGGCGCAACGAACAAGGACTGGTGGCCGAATCAGTTGAACCTGGACATCCTGCACCGGCACTCGGCGCTGTCCGATCCGATGGACAAGGATTTCGACTACGCCGAGGCGTTCAAGAAGCTGGACCTCGCGGCAGTGAAGAAGGACCTGCACGCGCTGATGACGACATCGCAGGACTGGTGGCCGGCCGATTTCGGCCACTACGGCGGCCTGTTCATCCGCATGGCCTGGCACAGCGCCGGCACGTACCGCACGGCCGACGGCCGCGGCGGCGCGGGCGGCGGGCAGCAGCGCTTCGCGCCGCTCAACAGCTGGCCGGACAACGTGAGCCTCGACAAGGCGCGCCGGCTGCTGTGGCCGATCAAGCAGAAGTACGGCCGCAACATCTCGTGGGCCGACCTGATGATCCTGACCGGCAACGTCGCGCTCGAATCGATGGGCTTCAAGACCTTCGGTTTCGGCGGCGGCCGCGTCGACACGTGGGAACCGGACGACGTCTACTGGGGCTCGGAAAAGATCTGGCTGGAACTGAGCGGCGGCCCGAACAGCCGCTACTCGGGCAAGCGCGACCTCGAAAGCCCGCTCGCCGCCGTGCAGATGGGCCTCATCTACGTGAACCCGGAAGGCCCGGACGGCAACCCCGACCCGGTCGCCGCCGCGCACGACATCCGCGAGACGTTCGCGCGGATGGCGATGAACGACGAAGAGACGGTCGCGCTGATCGCCGGCGGTCACACGTTCGGCAAGACGCACGGCGCCGGCCCGGCATCGAACGTCGGCCCCGAGCCGGAAGCCGCGGGCCTCGAGCAGCAGGGTCTCGGCTGGAAGAGCTCGTTCGGCACAGGCAAGGGTGCCGACGCGATCACGAGCGGCCTCGAAGTCACGTGGACGTCGACGCCGACGAAGTGGAGCAACGACTTCTTCAAGCACCTGTTCAGCTATGAGTGGGAGCTCACGAAGAGCCCGGCCGGCGCGCACCAGTGGGTCGCGAAGGATGCCGGCGACGTGATTCCGGATGCGTACGACGCGTCGAAGAAGCACCGCCCGACGATGCTGACGACCGACCTGTCGCTGCGTTTCGATCCGGCGTACGAAAAGATCGCGCGCCGCTTCTACGAGAACCCGGCCGAGTTGGCCGACGCGTTCGCGCGTGCATGGTTCAAGCTCACGCACCGCGACATGGGGCCGCGTGCGCGTTATCTCGGCCCGGACGTGCCGGCGGAACATCTGCTGTGGCAGGACCCGATCCCGGCCGTCGACCACAAGCTGATCGACGACGCCGACGTCGCGGCGCTGAAGGCGAAGGTGCTCGCATCGGGCCTGTCGGTGTCGCAGCTCGTGTCGACCGCATGGGCGTCGGCTGCGACGTTCCGCGGTTCGGACAAGCGCGGCGGCGCGAACGGTGCGCGCATCCGCCTCGCGCCGCAGAAGGACTGGGAAGTGAACCAGCCGGCTGAACTCGCGAAGGTGCTCGCGACGCTTGAAGGCGTGCAGAAGGCGTTCAACGACGCGCAGACGGGCGGCAAGAAGGTGTCGCTCGCCGACCTGATCGTGCTGGCCGGTGCGGCCGGCGTCGAGCAGGCCGCGAAGAATGCGGGCGTGGCGGTGACGGTGCCGTTCGCACCGGGCCGCGCGGATGCGACGCAGGAGCAGACCGACGTCGACGCGATGGCCGTGCTCGAGCCGCTGGCGGATGGTTTCCGCAACTTCCTGAAGCATGCGTACAAGACGCCGGCCGAGGCGCTGCTGGTCGACAAGGCGCAACTGCTGACGCTGAGCGCACCCGAGATGACGGTGCTCGTCGGCGGCCTGCGCGTGCTCGGCGCGAACGTCGGCGATGCGAAGCACGGCGTGTTCACCGACCGTCCGGAAACGCTGACGAACGACTTCTTCGTGAACCTGCTCGACATGGGCACGGAGTGGAAGCCGGTGTCGGCCGCGAACGACGTGTTCGAAGGGCGCGATCGTGCGACGGGCAAGGTCAAGTGGACGGGCACGCGCGTCGACCTGATCTTCGGCTCGCATGCGCAACTGCGCGCGCTGGCCGAGGTGTACGGCAGCGCGGATGCGAAGGAGAAGTTCGCACGCGACTTCGTCGCGGCCTGGAACAAGGTGATGAACCTCGACCGCTTCGATCTCGCATGAGCCTGGCCGCATCCTGATGCGGTGATGCAGTAACGCGGAACGGCCGGTCGAACGACCGGCCGTTTCTTCTGGAACCGATGTCTTGTCGAAGGAGTGACGACCATGACGCAAATGATGCTGGACATGCGCGCCGCGTTCGCGGCGCCGGTGACACGGGCGCCGGCCGCGATCGTGCGGCGCTTCGTCGGCTTTGCGATCGCCGGCGGCGGTGCTGCCGTGCTGGTCGCGCAGGCACTGCACGCATTCGCGCCGGTTGCGGGCAACTGAGCGCGCGGTTTTTCGCACGACGCTGCACGGGGCGAGCCGCATACGGATGCCGCAAGCGGGCGGCACACGGATTGCCCGATACATGTTCGCCGGTTCAACGCGATGGGTGAGGAATCCTGAAGATGGCCGGGAAAGGTAATGCCACGCAGATCAGGATCGGCATCAGCGACAAGGACCACGGGAAAATCGCGCACGGTCGTCTCGCCTGCTGGCCGATACGTCCTCGCCATACCTGAAGGCCCTTGTGGTACGCACGATTGCGCTGCCGACGAGCGCTGCAAACCAACGTTCCGGCCGTAAGTTTGCGGTGCCGGGGGCTATTTCTGACGATCTGCGCACAAGACGGCACCATATCTCGATACTGCCGATATGGGGGCGCTGCCTATTCAGGCGACAGTTCTGGTCGATCAAGACCATCACAACGGTCGAGTTTCCACATCGCCGTTTCCAGCTCGTATTTCTGCGCGGTCAAACCGGCTCCGTCGTCGACGCCATACACGCATGATTCGGGGAGCGGAATTGCGTCATCCGGCTGCTCGTCGGTACGAGCGTCGTGTCTCGGCGGCTTCGCGCGCCGTTGACCGGAGCCGGCATGATCTCCATTGAGCAGCCCGCTGATTTGTGCGAATCTGTATCGCAGACTTCGGCGTTCATCCTTCTCTACCGGCCCGGTACGGGAGACAACCATGGCTCTCGATCGAAGCGCGCGTCCGGAACGGACCGCGTTCGTCTTTGCAGGCGGGGGCAGCCTCGGTGCGATCGAGGTGGGCATGCTGCGCGAACTGCTCAATCACGGTGAACGGCCCGACTTCGTGGTCGGCGCTTCCGCCGGCGCGATCAACGCCGCGTATTTCGCCGGGCAGCCCGACGGAGACGGCGTCGCAAAGCTCGAAGCGCTGTGGTGCAACATCCGTCGGCGCGACATCATGCCGTTTTCGATGCTCGGCCTGTTAAGGACGGTTCTGCAGAACCGCGCACACCTCGTCGAGGCGACCGCGCTGCGAATGCTGCTGGAAAGGCATCTGCGGTATCGGTACGTGGAGCGCGCGTCGCTGCCGCTGCACGTCGTCGCGACCGACATGCTCAGCGGCAACGAAATCGTGCTTTCGTTTGGCCTCGTCGTCGACGCCGTGCTCGCCAGCGCGGCGATCCCGGGCGTGTTCCCGCCGGTACGGATCGACGATCGACTGATGGTCGATGGCGGCGTCGCGAACAATACGCCGATCTCGATTGCCGTCGCGCGGGGCGCGACGCGCATCGTCGTGCTGCCGGCCGGCTTCGCGTGCGCGTTGCGCAAGCCACCGGGAAGCGCAATCGCGCAGGCAATGCATGCGCTGACGCTCGTGATCGCACGCCAGCTCGTGCGCGATCTCGAGTTCTACCAAAGTCGCGCCACGATTTGCGTCGTGCCGCCGTTATGTCCGCTCGACGTCTCGCCGTACGATTACACCCGGTGCAAGGACTTGATCGACCTCGCGGCCGAACGGACCCGCGCGTGGCTCGGCGATGGCGGCCTCGAACAGACGTTCATTCCGGGTGCGCTGCACGAGCACACGCACTCGGCTCAGCGGCCGACCTGCGATGTCGGTGCGTAGAGCCCGCCCGACGCAGGCACGGACCCGGGCCGATCCGCCCGTATCGGGCCAAACCGCGGCCGCTGTGCCGAACGGCTCGATCCGCGTTCGCTTCGAATCTGTCCCTTGATATACGTGCATCGCGGCGCGGCCATATGCAGCGGGCCGCGGCGGCCGGTCCGCGCACGGCTGCGGCCGGCTGCGGCCCGCGCCGACATGACGCGAAGCGCCGCTCGGCTCTAAAATGCCGGGATTCTCTTCCCGGTGCTTCGCCATGCTTGCCCGCTTTCCCCTGTATCTGCGGCTCGTCCGGATGGACAAGCCGATCGGCAGCCTGCTGCTGCTCTGGCCGACGCTCAATGCGCTGTGGATCGCGTCGGATGGCCACCCGCGCTGGCCGCTGCTCGTGATCTTCACGCTCGGCACGTTGCTGATGCGCTCGGCCGGCTGCGCGATGAACGATTACGCCGACCGCGATTTCGACCGTCACGTGAAGCGCACGGCCGACCGGCCGCTGACGTCGGGCAAGATCCGCGCATGGGAAGCCGTCGCGATCGCGGTCGGGCTGTCGTTCATCGCGTTCCTGCTGATCCTGCCGCTGAACACGCTGACGAAGGAGCTGTCCGTCGTCGCGCTGTTCGTCGCGGGCTCGTACCCGTTCATGAAGCGCTTCTTCGCGATTCCGCAGGCGTATCTCGGCATCGCGTTCGGTTTCGGCATTCCGATGGCGTTCGCGGCCGTGCAGGACACGGTGCCGGCGATCGCGTGGGTGATGCTGGTCGCGAACATTTTCTGGTCGGTCGCGTACGACACCGAATACGCGATGGTCGATCGCGACGACGACATCAAGATCGGCATCCGCACGTCCGCGCTGACGTTCGGCCGCTTCGACGTCGCGGCGGTGATGGCGTGTTATGCGGCGACGCTCGGCATCTACGTGTGGATCGGCGTGACGCTCGGTTTCGGCCTGGCGTACTGGGCCGGATGGGCTGCGGCGCTCGGCTGCGCGCTGTATCACTACACGCTGATCAAGGACCGCGAACGGATGCCGTGCTTCGCGGCGTTCCGGCACAACAACTGGCTCGGCGGCGTGCTGTTCGCGGGGATTGCCGTGCATTACCTGCTGGCCGGCAACTGAACGAAGCCGTGCGCCGGCGCGCATTGCCAATAAAAAAGCGGCCCGATGGCCGCTTTTTTTTACGTCCGGTGCCAGGGCAGCCGGCACGACGGGCGCGCTTATGCGCGGCCGAGCTCGTCGCCCATTTCCTTCGCGCGTGCCTCGGCCGCGAGCGCGCCGCGCACGATCGCTTCCTTCACGCCCTGCGCGTCGAACGACGCGAGCGCGGCGGCCGTCGTGCCGCCCTTCGACGTCACGCGCTCGCGCAGCACGCTCGCCGGTTCGCCCGATTGCGCGGCGAGCTGCGCGGCGCCCGCGAACGTCGCGACCGCGAGCGCGCGACCCTGTTCGTCGTTCATGCCGAGGCGGCGCGCGGCTTCCTGCAGCGCTTCGATGAAATAGAACACGTATGCGGGGCCGCTGCCCGAAATGGCCGTGACGGCGTCGAGCTGCGATTCGTCGTCGAACCATACGATCTCGCCGACCGCGCCAAGCACGTTCGATGCGAGTTCGCGGCCTGCCGCGTCGACGCCCGGCAGCGCGGCGAGGCCCGTCACGCCCATACCGACGAGAGCAGGCGTGTTCGGCATCGTGCGCACGACGCGGGCATAGTCGCCGAGCCAGCGCGCGAGGTCCGTGCCGCGAATGCCGGCCGCGATGCTGATCACGAGCTGCGACTTCAGGTGCGGCGCGAGCGCCTGCGCGACGTCCTTCAGTACCTGCGGTTTCACCGCGAGCACGACCGCGTCGTAATCGGCGAGCGTCGCGTCGACGGCCGCGCCGGTACGCACGCCGAATTGCTGCGCGGCGCGCGCGCGCACGTCCTCGTTGATGTCGATGGCATACAGGCCTTCAGCGGCGACGCCGCGCTTGATCAGGCCGCCGATCAGGGCCGCGGCCATGTTGCCGCCGCCGATGAATGCGATTTTCATGATGTCCGATTGAGCGAGTGAGTGAACGGAAAGGCGGAAAGGGCGCCGCGCTCAGTGCGAATAATCGCGCGCGCCGAAGATCGCGGTGCCGACGCGCACGATCGTCGCGCCTTCGAGCACGGCCGCGTCGAGATCGGCGGACATGCCCATCGACAACGTGTCGAGCGGCAGGCCGCCGTCACGCAATGCGTCGAACAGCGCGCGCAGTGCGCGATGCGGTGCGCGTTGCGCTTCGATATCGCCGGCCGGTTCGGGGATCGCCATCAGGCCGCGCAGCCGCAGCGACGGCAGCGCGGCGACCGCGTGCGCGACGTCGGCCACGTCGGCCGGCGCGACGCCGCTCTTCGACGCCTCGCCGCTGATGTTGACCTGCACGCATACGTTGAGCGGCGGCAGGTGCGCGGGGCGTTGTTCCGACAGGCGCTGCGCGATCTTCAGCCGGTCGACCGAATGGACCCAGTCGAAGCGCTCGGCGACCGGGCGCGTCTTGTTCGATTGCAGCGGCCCGATGAAATGCCATTCGAGCGACGCGCGCAGATCGGCGAGCGCGTCGATCTTGTCGATCGATTCCTGCACGTAGTTTTCGCCGAATGCGTGTTGCCCGGCTGCGTGCGCGGCGCGTACGTCGTCGGCGGGAAACGTCTTCGAGACGGCGAGCAGCGACACGGTGGCGGGATCGCGGCCGGCCGCGCGGGCGGCGTTGGCGATGCGGCGATGAACGGATTCGAGACGGGCGGCGAGATCGGACATGACGGGCGCGAAGACAGGCACGGAAGCGGGCATGAAGCCGATGCGCCGCGGCACGCGGCGCATCGATCCGCCCATTATACGGACGCCGCGCGCGCAGCCCGCCTCAGCCGTACAGCAAATGCTCGACGAGCTGGATCCAGTGCACGACCGGAATCTGCGTGCCGCTCTGCAGGTGCGCGATGCAGCCGATGTTGCCGGACACGATCATCTGCGGTTCGAGCGCCTGCAGCTTCTGCAGTTTCTGCTTGCGCAACCGGTACGACAGCGACGGCTGCGTCAGCGAATAGGTGCCGGCCGAGCCGCAGCACAGATGGCTGTCGGCCGGCAGCCGCACGTCGATGCCGAGCGTCTCGAGCAGGCGTTCGACCTTGCCGCGCGACTGCTGCCCATGCTGCAGCGTGCACGGCGGGTGGTACGCGACTGTGTGGATCGCGCGGCGCCGTGCGAGCGTCGCGAGCTCGGCCTCGAATGCGAGCAGCACGTCGGAGATGTCGCGCGTCAGCGAGACGATGCGCTGCGCCCTCTCCGCGTAGGCCGGGTCGTCGCGCAGCAGGTGCGCGTATTCGAGCACCGTCGCGCCGCAGCCGGACGCGTTCATCACGATCGCCTCGGCGCCTTGTTCGACATGGGGCCACCATGCGTCGATGTTGCGGCGCGCGTCGTCGAGCGCCTCGTCGTGATAGTTCAGGTGCAGGCGGATCGCGCCGCAGCAGCCCGCGTCGGGCGCGACGACCGTCTCGATGCCGAGCGCGTCGAGCACGCGCGCGGTCGCGATGTTGATGTTCGGCAGCATCGACGGCTGCACGCAGCCGCCGAGCATCAGCATCTTGCGCGTATGCGTGCGGTGCGGCCATTCGAGCAGCCGCGTGCGCGGCGGCACCTTGTCGCGCAGCCGCTTCGGCAGCAGCGGCCGCACGTGCTGGCCGAGCCGCATCACCGGCGAGAACAGCGCAGCGTTCGGCACGAGGCTCGCGAGCACGCGGCGCACTATCCGCTGCTGCACGGGGCGCCGCACCTGCGCCTCGACGTGCTTGCGGCCGATCTCGACGAGCCGGCCGTACTGGACGCCGGAAGGGCAGGTCGTCTCGCAGCTTCGGCACGTCAGGCAGCGGTCGAGATGCTGCTGCGTGCTGCGCGTGACGGTCGCGCCTTCGACCATCTGCTTGATCAGGTAGATGCGCCCGCGCGGGCCGTCGAGTTCGTCGCCGAGCAGTTGATAGGTCGGGCAGGTCGCGGTGCAGAACCCGCAATGCACGCACTTGCGCAGGATCGCGTCGGCCTCGTCGCCGTCGGGCGTGTTGCGGATGAAATCGGCGAGGTTCGTTTGCATCGAGCCCTCAGAGATCGGGGTAGAGCCGGCCGCGGTTGAAGATGCGCGCGGGATCGAACGCGGCCTTCAGCCCGCGGTGGATTTTCATCATCGGGGCGGGCAGCGGCGTGAACACGCCCGCGCTGCGGTCGTACGTGTCGCCCGCGCGGAACAGCGTCGCGTGGCCGCCGGCCTGCTTCGCGCTCATGCGCACGGTCTGCGCATCGGCGTCGGTGATCCACCAGCGCTGCGCGCCGCCCCATTCCATCAGCTGGGTGCCGGGCAAGTGCATCGGCTCGGTGATCGACGGCAGTGCGAGGCGCCACAGCGCATAGCCGGGCGGAATGCCGTTGAAGAACGGGTCGGTATGCTCGCGCAGGCCGGCCCAGAAGCGTTCGGCTTCGACCGCGTCGACGACTTCGCCGCCGAGCAGCGTCTTCGCGGATTTCACGGCCGCTTCGGCGCCCGACAGGCGCAGCACGAGCGTGCCGTTGCGCCACGCGCTCGCGCTGATGGGCAGCGGATGGCCGCCCCATTCGTTGAGCTTGCGTACCGCGTCGGTCGCGGTCATCTCGAACTTCAGCGTGACTTCGGCGACGGGCATCGGCAGCACCTTGATCGACAGGTCGAGCATCAGCCCGAGCGTGCCGAGCGACCCGGCCATCAGCCGCGACACGTCGTAGCCGGCGACGTTCTTCACGACCTGACCGCCGAAGCGCAGCACCTCGCCGCGGCCGTTCATCAGCGTGACACCGAGCACGAAATCGCGCGGTGCGCCGCAGGTAGCGCGGCGCGGGCCCGCGAGACCCGCCGCGATGCAGCCGCCGACAGTGGCCGCGCAGCCGAAGTGCGGCGGCTCGAACGGCAGCATCTGGCTGCACTCGGCGAGGACGGTTTCAAGCTCGGCGAGCGGCGTGCCCGCGCGGACCGTGACGACGAGTTCGGCCGGGTCGTACGACACGATGCCCTGAAACGCGCGCGTGTCGAGTATTTCGCCCTCGAGCGCGTGGCCGTACCAGTCCTTGGTGCCGCCGCCGCGAATCCGCAGCGGCCGGCCGTCGGCGCTGGCCGCGCGGATGCGCTCGGCCCATCCGGCGACGATGTCGTCCTCTTCCATGTTCTGTTGCTGCCTCGACTTGTTGTTCGGTCGATTGTACCGGGGTGGCGGGATTCCACATCGCGACTATCCCTAAGCCCGGTATTGCAGACCGCATGCCCGCGCCGCCGCGCGAACGGGCCGAGCGGGCCGCGCGGGCACGGCAGCACGGCGCGAGCCGTGCCGACGTCGCGCGCCGCGCCCCGCGCGACGCTCAGAATCGGGGCAGGTCCGGGTGCGGCAGCAGCCCGCCGCGCACGTGCTGGCGGCCGTATTCGGCGCAGCGCGCGCGGGTCGGGATGCCCTTGTCGGGGTTCAGCAGCCCCGCGGGATCGAATGCGCGCTTGACCGCGAAGAACGCGTCGCGCTCCTGCGGCGAGAACTGCACGCACATCGAATTGAGCTTCTCGATGCCGACGCCGTGCTCGCCCGTCACGCTGCCGCCGAATTCCACGCAGCATTCGAGGATTTCCGCGCCGAACTCTTCCGCGCGGCGCAGCTCGTCCGGATCGTTCGCGTTGTACAGGATCAGCGGATGCATGTTGCCGTCGCCTGCATGGAACACGTTGATGCAGCGCAGCCCGTAGCGCGTCTCGAGCTGCTCGATGCGCGCGAGCAGCGGGCCGATCGCGCGGCGCGGCACGGTGCCGTCCATGCAGTAATAGTCGGCGGAAATACGGCCGGCGGCCGGGAACGCGTTCTTGCGGCCCGACCAGTAGCGCAGCCGCTCCTGTTCGTTGCGCGACACCTGGATGCGCGTCGCGCCGTGCTCGCGCAGCACGGCCGTCATCCGCACGATCTCTTCGGCGACTTCTTCCGGCGTGCCGTCCGATTCGCACAGCAGGATCGCCTTCGCGTCGAGGTCGTAGCCCGCGTGCGTGAACGCCTCGACGGCCTGCGTGGCCGGCTTGTCCATCATCTCGAGCCCGGCCGGGATGATGCCCGACGCGATGATCGCCGCGACGGCCTCGCCGCCCTTGACCACGTCGTCGAAGCTCGCCATCACGAGTTGTGCGGTCTGCGGCTTCGGGATCAGCCGCACCGTGACTTCGGTGACGATCGCGAACATCCCTTCGCTGCCGATCATCACGGCGAGCAGGTCGAGGCCCGGCATGTCGAGCGCGAGCGAGCCGAACTCGACGATCTCGCCGTCGATCGTCACCGCGCGCACGCGCATCACGTTGTGCACGGTCAGCCCGTATTTCAGGCAATGGACACCGCCGGAATTTTCCGCGACGTTGCCGCCGATCGTGCAGGCGATCTGCGACGACGGATCGGGTGCGTAATACAGGCCGTACGGCGCGGCGGCTTCCGAGATCGCGAGGTTGCGCACGCCTGGCTGCACGATCGCCGTGCGCGCGTACGGGTCGACTTCGACGATGCGCGTGAAGCGCGCGAGCGACAGCACGACGCCGAGCGCGATCGGCAGCGCGCCGCCCGACAGGCTCGTGCCCGCGCCGCGGGGCACGATCGGCACTTCCATGCGGCGGCAGATCTGCACGATCCGCTGCACCTGCGATTCCGTTTCGGGCAGCGCGACCGCGAGCGGCAGGCGGCGGTAGGCGGACAGGCCGTCGCATTCGTACGGCGCCGTGTCTTCGTCGCGGTACAGCAGGCAGTGCGTCGGCAGCACGGCCATCAGGGCCTGTACGACTTCGCGCTGGCGCTGCGCGCGTGCTGCGCTCGACAGTTCGACGGGAGCGTTCATGGAGTCTCCTGCAGCAGCGGGCGCGATGTCGCGCCGCCGTCTTAGCACGTGAAAATCTTGCCGGGATTCATCAGGTTGCGCGGATCGAGCGCGAGCTTGATCGCGCGCATCGTGTCGATCGCGTTGTCGCCGTGCTCCTTCGGCAGGAAGCGCATCTTGTGCAGTCCGACGCCGTGCTCGCCCGTGCAGGTGCCGCCGAGGCGCAGCGCGCGCTCGACGATCCGGTCGTTGATGTGCTCGGCTTCGGCGATTTCCTCGGGTTTGTCGGGATCGATCAGGATCGCGACGTGGAAATTGCCGTCGCCGACGTGGCCGACGATCGGGCAGGGCAGCGACGACGCGCGCAGGTCGACTTCGGTTTCCTCGACGCACGCGGCGAGCTGCGAGATCGGCACGCAGACGTCGGTTGTCACCGCGCGGCAGCCCGGCTTCAATTGCAGCATCGCGAAATATGCGTTGTGACGCGCGGCCCAGAGCCGGCTGCGGTCCTCCGGGCGGGTCGCCCATTCGAAGCCCTGGCCGTTGTTCTGGCCGGCGAGCGCCTGCACGAGTTCGGCCTGTTCCTTCACGCCGGCCTCGGTGCCGTGGAATTCGAAGAACAGCGTCGGCGCTTCGGTGAGCGTCAGGTTCGAGTGGCGGTTGATCGAGCGCACGGCGAGCGAATCGACGAATTCGACGCGCGCGATCGGCACGCCGATCTGGATCGTCTCGATCACGGTGCGCACCGCGTCGCCCATCGTCGGGAACGTGCAGATCGCGGCCGACACGGCTTCGGGCAGCGGGTGCAGCCGCAGCGTGATCTCGATGATCACGCCGAGCGTGCCTTCGGAGCCGACGAACAGGCGCGTGAGGTCGTAGCCGGCCGACGACTTGCGCGCGCGCGAGCCCGTCTTCACGACGCGGCCGTCGGCGAGCACGGCGGTCAGGCCGAGCACGTTCTCGCGCATCGTGCCGTAGCGCACGGCGTTGGTGCCCGATGCGCGGGTCGCGGTCATCCCGCCGATGCTGGCGTCGGCGCCCGGGTCGATCGGGAAGAACAGGCCGGTGTCGCGCAGCGCTTCGTTGAGCGCCTTGCGCGTGATGCCCGGCTCGACCGTCACGGTCAGGTCTTCGGCGTTGATCGACAGCACGCGGTTCATTTCGGACAGGTCGAGCGATACGCCGCCGCGCACCGCGAGCAGGTGGCCTTCGAGCGACGAGCCGGCGCCGTACGGGATCAGCGGCACGCTGTAGAGCGAGCACAGCGACACGGCTTCGCGCACGTCGTCCGCGCTGTGCGCGAACACGACGGCATCGGGCAGTTGCGGATCGAACGGCGATTCGTCGCGGCCGTGGTGCTCGCGGACCGCGTCGGCGGTCGACACGCGCTCGCCGAACGCGGCGCGCAGCGCATCGAGCATGGCGGGGGGAAGCGGGCGGCGCGTGGCGGCAGGCGGGGCGGGGTGATTCACGAATGTCTCCTGACTGCTTGTCGAACTTTCGATCCATTCTACGCTGTAACGCCCGCTGCGAGCCCCGCCGCGGGCTGCGATAATCGTGTTTCAACCCAACCGGGCCGCGTTGCGGCCGCGTACGAGAGGACATTCGCATGGGCAACCGCTTGAGCAAGATCGCGACGCGCACGGGCGACGACGGCACCACCGGCCTCGGCGACGGACGGCGCATCGGCAAGGACGACGTGCGGATCGCGGCGATCGGCGACGTCGACGAACTGAACTCGAACCTCGGCGTGCTGCTCGCCGAGACGCTGCCGGACGACGTGCGCACCGCGCTCGTCACGATCCAGCACGACCTGTTCGATCTCGGCGGCGAGCTGTGCATCCCCGGCCATGCGGTGCTCGACGACACGCATCTCGCGCGCCTTGACCGGTGGCTCGCCGACTACAACGCGACGCTGCAGCCGCTGAAGGAATTCATCCTGCCGGCCGGCTCGCGCGCGGCATCGCTCGCGCACGTGTGCCGGACGGTGTGCCGCCGCGCGGAGCGCTCGATCGTCGCGCTCGGCCGCGGCGAAACGCTCAACGATGCGCCGCGGCGATACGTGAACCGGCTGTCCGACCTGCTGTTCGTGCTGGCGCGCGTGCTGAACCGTGCCGACGGCGGGACGGACGTGCTGTGGGAGCGCGGGCGCGTCCGCTAGCGCGCCGTGGCGCTTTTGCGTACTGCGACAATTTGTCTGGGTGAAGTCGATTTTTAAACATGTATCGTATGAGCATGTTTAACGGAGAACGAACATGACCCAGATCACCGCTGACCAGATGGCTCGCGTGAAGGCCACTGCCCCTGTCCTCGCCGTGCACGGCGCGACGATCACGAAGCATTTCTACCAGCGCATGTTCGCGCGCCATCCGGAACTGAAAAACCTGTTCAACCAGACGCACCAGAAGACCGGCAGCCAGCCGGAAACGCTCGCGAAGGCGGTCTATGCGTATGCGGCGAACATCGACAATCTCGGCGCGCTCGGCGGTGCGGTGTCGCACATCGCGCACAAGCACGCGAGCCTGAACATCCGTCCCGAGCATTACCCGATCGTCGGCGAGAACCTGCTCGCGTCAATCGTCGAAGTGCTCGGCGACGCGGTCGATGCCGACACGCTCGAAGCCTGGCGCGTCGCGTACGGCCAGCTCGCGCAGATCCTGATCGGCGCCGAGGCCGACCTGTACGCGGGCGCCGCGTGGAGCGGCTTCCGCCCGTTCAAGGTGGCGAGCAAGGTGCGCGAGAGCGACGAGATCACGTCGTTCTACCTGAGCCCGGCCGACGGCGGCGCGGCGCCGACCTTCGAGCCGGGACAGTACGTCACGGTGAAGCGCTTCGTCGGCGATCTCGGTGTCGACCAGCCGCGCCAGTACAGCCTGTCCGACGCGCCGCACGGCAAGTGGCTGCGTATCTCGGTGAAGCGCGAGTCGGGCCGGCCCGAGGCGATCCCGGCCGGCAAGGTGTCGACGCTGATGCACGACGGCGTGGAGGAGGGCGCGATCGTCGAAGTGACTGCGCCGATGGGCGAATTCTCGCTGAAGCGCGGTGTCGATACGCCGGTCGTGCTGATCTCAGGCGGCGTCGGCCTGACGCCGATGGTGTCGATGGCGTCGACGCTGGTTGCAGAAGGCAGCAAGCGCGAGGTGCGTTTCATCCATGCATGCCGTTCAGGCGCGGTGCACGCGTTCCGCGAGTGGCTGAACGATGCGGTGCGCGAGCATGCGAACGTCAGGCGCACGGTGCTGTACGAACTGGTCGGCCCGGACGATCGCGCAGGGATCGACCATGACCTCGAAGGGCGGCTTACGCCGGAACGCGTGAAGGGATTCGCGCTGGTGCCGGACGCCGACTACTACATCTGCGGCCCGATCGCGTTCATGAAGGCGCAACGCGATGCGCTGGTCGCGCTCGGCGTCGCGCCGGAGCGCATCAATACCGAAATCTTCGGCTCGGGCGCGCTCGAGTGATGCGCTGAAGGATGATCTGCGGCAAACGAAAAAGCCCGGCGCAAGCCAGGCTTTTTTTATCGCTTGCGATGCCGCGCGAATGACGTCAGGCGCGCAACATCAGGGTCGCGTGGTAGCGCCACACCTTCGGATCGGCGCTGACGAGCGGCATGCCTTCGTGGAGTGCCTGCGCGACCATCACGCGATCGAACGGGTCGGCGTGGTCCGGGAAATCGGGCAGCGCGTCGACTGCTTCGACGTGATCGCTGCTGATCGGCAACTCCGCGAAGCCGGCGAGCCGGAACGCCGAGCGTGCGTCGCGCGGATGGACAGGAAGGTTGCCCTTGCGGTACTTGATCGCGATTTCCCAGATGGATGCGGCGCTGACGTACAACGTGTTCTCGGGAGCTTCGATCAGCGCGACCGCAGTCGGCGACAATTGGGGAGCGCCTTCGGCAGCCCAGAGCGCGATATGCGTATCGAGCAACAGCTTCACGGTGCGAGCCCTCGTTCCGCGCTGGCGTCGAAGTCGCTGGCGATCGATTCGTCGCCGGCGTTGAATGCCTCCACCGTGGTCGGGATGTTCAGTCCGGCCAGCAACTGGCGGGCTGCCCCGATCCGCTTGGGTGCCACGTAGGGGACGATTCGGGCGACCGGATGGCCGTTGCGAGCGATAACGACTTCGGATTCGCGCCCCAGCTCGAGAGCTTCGACAAGGCTCGATAGCCGTGACTTGGCATCGTGCATATTGACGGTCGGCATGGTCGGCATCCTGATTAGCTAGGCAATGTTAGCTAGTCTAGCAGGGCAGATCGCCGACTGCAGGCCGGCCAGATGGCCAGCCTGCCGGCAGGCGTGGGCCATGCCGATTCAGCCTGCTCGTGCTTGTCAGTTGCCGCTGCCGCGCGCCACGCGCCGCGCCTTGACCGACTCCGCGAGGCCTTCGAGCACCTTCACGCTGTCGTCCCACGCGATGCATGCATCGGTGATGCTCTGGCCGTAGATCAGCGGGCAGCCTTCCTTCAGGTCCTGACGGCCTTCGACGAGATGCGACTCGATCATCACGCCGACGATCCGCTCGTCGCCCGCCGCGATCTGGCGGCCGATGTCCGCACACACCGGGATCTGGTTCTCGTGCTTCTTCGAGCTGTTCGCGTGGCTCGCGTCGATCATCAGGCGCGCGGCGAGGCCGGCCTTGCCGATGTCCGCGCAGGCGGCGTTCACGCTGTCCGCGTCGTAGTTCGGCGTCTTGCCGCCGCGCAGGATCACGTGGCAATCCTCGTTGCCGGCCGTCGACACGATCGCCGAGTGGCCGCCCTTCGTCACCGACAGGAAATGGTGCGGCTGCGATGCAGCCTTGATCGCGTCGACCGCGATCTTCACGTTGCCGTCGGTGCCGTTCTTGAAACCGACCGGGCACGACAGCCCCGACGCGAGCTCGCGGTGCACCTGCGACTCGGTCGTGCGCGCGCCGATCGCGCCCCACGAGATCAGGTCGGCGATGTACTGCGGGCTGATCATGTCGAGGTATTCGGTCGCGGCCGGCAGCCCCATCTCGTTGATTTGCAGCAGCAGCTCGCGCGCGGTGCGCAGCCCTTCGTTGATCTTGAAGCTGTTGTCGAGGTGCGGATCGTTGATGAGCCCCTTCCAGCCGACCGTGGTGCGGGGCTTCTCGAAGTACACGCGCATCACGATTTCCAGTTCGCCCTTGAAGCGCTCGCGCTCCTTCACGAGCCGGCCCGCGTATTCGATCGCCGCCTTCGTATCGTGGATCGAGCACGGCCCGATCACGACGATCAGCCGGTCGTCCATCCCGTGCAGGATGCGGTGCATCGACTGGCGCGAGTTGTAGATCAGCTCGGACGCGGCTTCGGAGCACGCGAATTCGCGGATCAGGTGGGCGGGCGGCGTCAGTTCCTTGAGTTCGCGAATGCGGACGTCGTCGGTATTGTGCGGGGGCATGCTGTTTCTCCTAATTTTGCGGGCGCCGTTCGGTCAGTGCGCGTGCGGCAGATTCATCAATTCAAGCGATTCAGTGGTTTCGGTCGGGGCCGCGGGACCGCTGCGGCGGCGACCGGGTGGCGAAGGGCGAAAAAAAACCGCCGGGTTCGCCGGCGGTTTTTTCGGGAATTTCGGTTGCGCTTTACGCGCCATCAACCCTCTCGATCCGCCAGCGGTCTGAGATGCCAAAAAAAGTAAAAATAAAACTTGGCGGACATGACGGAGATTCGGTTCGTCAAAAAAGTTGATTCGGAATTTATACCCCGTCGCTGAGCGGCTGGCAACCGGGAGGCGTCGAAAATGCGGACAATCCGCGCGTTTTCTTCAAAATACGCGGATTGTCTGCGCCGCGATGCGGTTATGCCGTACCGCCGACCGTCATCTTGTCGATCCGCAGGGTCGGCTGGCCGACGCCGACCGGCACGCTCTGGCCTTCCTTGCCGCACACGCCGACGCCCGTGTCGAGCGACATGTCGTTGCCGATCATGCTCACGTACTTCAGCGATTCGGGGCCGCTGCCGATCAGCGTCGCGCCCTTCACCGGGTAGGTGATCTTGCCGTTCTCGATCATGTACGCCTCGGACGCCGAGAACACGAACTTGCCGTTCGTGATGTCGACCTGGCCGCCGCCGAAGTTCACCGCGTACAGGCCGTTCTTCACCGACGCGATGATTTCCTGCGGATCCTTGTCGCCGTTCAGCATGTACGTGTTGGTCATGCGCGGCATCGGCAGCGCCGCGTACGACTCGCGCCGGGCGTTGCCCGTGACCGGCATCTTCATCAGGCGTGCGTTCAGCGTGTCCTGGATGTAGCCCTTCAGGATGCCGTCCTCGATCAGCGTCGTGCACTGCGTCGGGTTGCCTTCGTCGTCGATGTTCAGCGACCCGCGGCGGTTCGGCAGCGTGCCGTCGTCGACGACGGTCACGCCCTTGGCCGCGACCTGTTCGCCGATCCGGCCCGCGAATGCCGACGAACCCTTGCGGTTGAAGTCGCCCTCGAGGCCGTGGCCGATCGCCTCGTGCAGCAGCACGCCCGGCCAGCCCGGCCCGAGCACGACCGTCATCGCGCCGGCCGGCGCGGGGCGGGCGTCGAGGTTCACGAGTGCCGCGTGCACCGCGTCGTCGACGTAACGCGACAGCACTTCATCGGTGAAGTAGCCGTAGTCGAAGCGGCCGCCGCCGCCGCCGGAGCCGATCTCGCGGCGGCCGTTCTGTTCGGCGATCACCGTGACCGAGACGCGCACGAGCGGGCGGATGTCGGCCGCGAGTGCGCCGTCGCTGCGCGCGACGAGCACGACGTCGTATTCGCCGGCGAGGCCCGCCATCACCTGCGTGACGCGCGGGTCGCGGCCGCGCGCCATCTGCTCGATGCGCTCGAGCAGCTTGACCTTGGCCGTCGCGTCGAGCGACGCGAGCGGGTCGGACGGCAGGTACAGGTCGCGGCCCGAGATGCCCTTCAGCGACGTCGCCGCCTTGATCTTCTGCCGGCCGCCGCCGGCCGCCGCGATCGCCTTGGTGGCCGCGGCCGCCTGCGCGATCGCTTCCGGCGACAGGTCGTCGGAATACGCGAACGCGGTGCGGTCGCCCGCGACCGCACGCACGCCGACGCCCTGGTCGATGCTGAAGCTGCCCGACTTGACGATGCCTTCCTCGAGGCTCCACGCTTCGCTGCGGGTCGCCTGGAAGTACAGGTCCGCGTAGTCGACGCGATGCGTGAAGATGTCGGCGATCGTGCGCGTGAGCAGGCTTTCGTCGAGGCCGTACGGCGTGAGCAGGATGTCCTTCGCCAGCGCGAGGTTGCGGATGCCGGGTTCGATGATGTTCATGCGGATATCGGGGTTTCTCAAAAAGTTGTCGGGTGCTTCTGGGCAGATGGGTGGGCCGCGCGGCGTTTCAAGCGGTGCGGCGGATTCAGGTCAGCACGCGGTGCCGCCACGCGGGCAGGCTCTGGCGCACGTCGGCGATGCGCTGCGGATCGATCGCGCCGAGCACGACGCTTGCGCCCACGTCGCGGACCGCGACGACTTCGCCCCACGGGTCGATCAGCATGCTGTGGCCCCAGGTGCGCCGGCCGTTCTCGTGCTTGCCGCCCTGAGCGGCCGCGAGCACGTAGCACTGGTTCTCGACGGCCCGCGCGCGCAGCAGCGTTTCCCAGTGCGCGCGGCCCGTCGTATACGTAAACGCCGACGGTACGACGATCATCGCGCAGTCGCCCATCCTGCGATACAGCTCCGGAAAGCGCAGATCGTAACAGACCGACAGGCCGACCCGCCCGAACGGCGCGTCGAACGCGACGACCGTATCGCCCGCGCGGATCGTGCGCGCCTCGTCGAACGACTCGTCGCCTTTCTCGAAGTTGAACAGGTGGATCTTGTCGTAGCGCGCGGCCTCGTTGCCGGACGGATCGAACACGAGCGTCGTGTTCAGCACGCGATCGGGCTCCGGCGCCTTCAGCGGCAGCGTGCCGCCAATCACCCAGATGCCGTGGCGGCGCGCGGCGTCCGCGAGGAAGCGCTGGATCGGGCCGTCCTGGTAGGGTTCGGCGAGCGCGAGCTTGTCGGTGTCGCGGTGGCCCATGAAGCAGAAATACTCGGGCAGCAGCACGAGCTGCGCGCCTTCGCCGGCCGCTTCCGCGATCAGGCGGCGGGCTTCGGCGAGATTGCGCGTGACGTCCGGCGTGCTCACCATCTGCAGCGCGGCGACCCGAAAGGGCGTGGCGGAACGGGTGTGGTCGGTCATCGCGGGATCGGTTGCGTCATAAATGGGGTGCGGCCCGGCAGCGCGCGGAACTCAATGGTTCGTTGCATCGGCCGGACCGTGATTCATCTTACCCTGATCGCCCCGCACCCGCTCGATGTGCGGGTGCGCCCACGAGCCCGTGATCGCGTAGTCGAGCGCGAACGCGCGCGACAGCGTCTCCGACAGCGCGTAGTTCGCGGCCAGCACGCCGACGCCGAGCAGCGGATTGACGATCGCGGCTGCGATCGCCGCCGTGCCGGCGCCGATCTTCGGTGCGACGTGCGCGTGCAGGTCCTGCGTTTCGGCGCCGAGGTCGACCGCGCCGCGCACCGTCACGTTCGCGGGCCCCGTCGTCATCGAGAAGTCGTCGGTGCGCGCGATCCCGTTCGAGATCCGGCCGGTGCCCGTGATCTTGTCGAACGGCAGCCCCTTGCCGACCACGTCGCGGAAATTCAGCGTCAGGAAGCGCGCGAGGCTCTGCAGGCTCAGCACGCCGAGCAGCTTCGCCGCACCCGGATCGACCTTCAGGATCTGCCCGTGCTCGAGGTCGAGCGCGACCTGGCCGCCGAGCGACGGGAAGTCGACCGCGGTCGGGCCGCCGCGCCAGCCGACCTTGCCCGTTACCGTGCCGTGTCCGTCCGCGAGCGTGCGCGGCAGGCCGACGCGGTCGAGCAGCGCGCCCGCGTTGTCGATGTCGAGCTTGAAGTCGAACACGGTGCGGCGCGGCGCATCGTTTTCGTCGGCGCCGCCGGCGAGCGCGCGACGCGACGTGCGCCAGTTGCCGGTCGCCGTCAGCTTCGCGGCCGGATTCGACAGTTCCAGCTTGTCGAGCTGCCACACGGGCGTGCCGTCTTCGTCGATGTTGCGCGCGTTGACGACGAGGCGGCCGATGTCGTGGGCGCGCGCGACGACCTGGTCGACGATCAGGTCGATCGACGGTATCGGGCGGTCGGTCGGCGTCGGCAGGTTCATCGCGCGGCCGACGAGGTCTTGCTGCGCGCTGTCCGGAATCACGAGCTTCGCGAGCCGTGCGTTCAATACGCCCGCACCGTTATGGCCGCCGCCCGGCGCCCACGACAGGTAGCCCGACACCTGGTTCGACGCGATGTTCGCCTGCCACAGCTCGTCGACGTGCGATGCGCCGACGATCACGTTTTCCCAGTTGCGCTTGAGCAGCTTCAGCGTGCCGAAGTGGAACGCGAAGCGCTTCGGCGCGAAGCTCGCGAGATCGACGCGCGGCGCGGCCTGCGGCTCCGGCGCGCGCGGCGTGTCGGGCTTCAGCGTGCGGGCGAGCGCGAGCCACGCGTCGGCATCGAGTTCGTCGACGTCGACGGCCGCGCTCACGCCGTCCTGCGGCATGTCGGGCATCCGGTGGATGCCCATCGCGCCGCGCACCGCGCGCAGCGGCTGGCCGCGCGTCGCGTCGAGCAGGTAGGTCGCGGACACGGGGCCGAGCGTCAGGTCGGCGTGTTCGAGGCGCCTGCCGTCCGCCTGCGGCGCCGGCTGCAGCGTGAAGCTGAACGGCATCGGCGTGCCGGCCGCTTTCGCGAACGGCGCCGGGAAGTCCAGCGCGACGCCGGTCAGGTCGGAGCGCGCGGCGACGTCGGGCAGGCGGCCCGGCACGCCGCGCACGGCGACCTTGTACGGCGCGTCGCCGATCACATGTTCGAGCAGCGCCGCGGCCGCGCCGTGCAGGTTCAGCCCGCGCGCGGCGTCGAGCGCGAGCCGGCCGTCGACGTCCACCGCGTACGGGCCGTGCGACCGGAAGCTGCCGTTCGCGTGTACCGGACCGCCGAGGAATCGGCCCGACAGGTCGTGCAGCGACGCGCCGGCATCGGTGAAGCGGACCTGGCCGCGCAGCGCGGACAGCGGCGGCACGCCGTCGGCCGACAGCGTGTTGCCGCCGAACGCGAGCGCGCCTTCGATGGCCGTGTGCTTGTGTGCGATGCGCTGCGGAATCGTCAGCTTGAGCGACAGCGCCGCGGGGCCCTGCGCGTCGAGCCGCTGCGCCACATGGCCGCTCATCGCGCCGAGCGAGCTGTTGTCCGCGTAGTCGAGCAGGTCGGCGAGCGGGCCGTTCGCATGGCCTTCGATCACGAGCGGCGAATCGGCCGGGCGGCCGAGATCGTCGATGCGGCCCGCGACCTTCGTCAGCGCGACGCGCTTGTAGTGCGCGCGGTCGATGTCGAAGCGCAGCTTGTTCTGCGCGAGCTCGAACACGCCGTCGATCCCGTCGAGCGCCGGCCAGACGCTCGGCGTGCCGTTCGCGAGCTTGCGCGGCGGATACGGCGTCGGCTCGAAGCGGCCGCCGGTGAACGGCGCGACGATGTGGAACACGCCGGCGTCCGGCTCGTGTTCGAACGGGAATTTCTCGAGCGGGCCGCGGGCGACGATCGACGCGCCCTTGGTCACCTTGCCGTCCTGCAGCGCGTGGCCGAGATAGTTGCGCAGGTGCTCGGACATCCCGGTCGGCAGGTAGCGCGGAATGCGCGCCACCGACGCGCGCGCGAAATCGGCGCGCAGGTCGAGCGAGCCTCGGCCGTGGCCGGGGTTCGTGTACGAGCCCGACACCGCGATTTCTGCATCGGGGTTCGAGACGAGCAGGTCGGGCAGCGTCACGTCGACGCGCGCGTGCTTGTCGCCGGGCGCGGGCGTGATCGCCCATTTGGCGTTGCCGCGCAGCCGGTCGAACGTCAGGCGCGGCTCGTCGAACTCGCCGGGCACCGTGACGGCCGCGTTGACCGTGTCGAAGTGCGCGGCGCCGCCCGTCTCGTTCGCATCGACGCGGCCCCACAGGTTCTCGACGCCCGGCCAGCCGGCACGCGGGTGGCCGCGCGGCGACAGGCCCGGCGGCGGCTCCTGCGCGGCGAAGCTGATGCCCTGCAGGTCGCCGAGGAAGCGGTAGCGGACGACCGGTGCGGCGCCGGTGCGCCGCTCCTCGTCGGCGAGCTCGGCCCGCGCGGGTTTCGCGCGCTCGACCTCGATGTGATAGTTCGACACCATCCCGCGCGGGTCGATCTTGATCAGCTCGTTGCGCAGGTGCGCCGGCAGCGGCAGCCCGCGGATGAATTCGCTGAGGATGCCGAGATCGACGCGGTCGCCGACGACGCTGATCAGTTGCCCCTGGCTGGCCGTCGGCACGCGGTAGCGGGCCGTCAGCGTCGACAGCGCGAGCGAGCGAGCGAGCGGCGTGCCGTCCGGCAGCGGCGGCTGGCCGAGCTCCGCGTTGAAGCGCGTCAGGTGCAGCGTGTAGTCGTGACCGGCATCGAGCACCATGTCCCAGCCGAAGCCGACCGTCGGCACGTCGAGCCGCGGCTGCGTCGGGCGCACGCGCAGCGCGACGTCGGCACCCTGCAGGTCGCCGCCCGCCGAGCGCAGGTGGCCGTCGCTGAAGGTCGCCCAGATCGCGTTGTCGATTCGGCCCGCGTGGATCATGAGCGGTATGTCGAGGTAGCGGGCGAGCGTCTGCAGGTCGACGGGGCCTGTCGACAAGTAAGCGTCGCCGGTCCAGTTCGACGGCTTGCCGACCGGCGCGAGCACCTTGTGCGTGAAGCGCGCGCGGAAATCGAGCGGGCCGAGCAGCAGCGTGCCGTTCGCGGGCGCCTGCAGCGCGGCCTTGTGTACGCGACCGTCGTTGAGCACTGCGATCCGGATGCCCGACAGCACGAGCTCCGGCGCGTCGTGCTGCGCGTCGCGCCAGCGCAGCGTGCCGCCGCGCAGCACGATTGCTTCCTGCCTCAGCAGCCACGTGCCGAACGTGTCGCTGCCGCCGTGGGTGGTCGCCACGCCGACGCCCGCGACGCTCAGCGAGCCGTCGGCCGCGCGCGCGACGACGAGGTCGGGCTGGTCGACGATCAGGCTCGACAGCGCGGGCGACAGCCGCAGCAGCGACATCCACGACAGCGCGGCCGTCGCGTGCGGCACCGACAGCGCGACTTTGCCGTCACGGCCGCGGATCGTCAGGTTCGTGAGTTCGACGCCCGGCTGCATGCCGGACCAGTTCGGGGAAAGCTTGCCGATCGAAAGCTGCGTGTGGAGCTTGTCGGACACGACACGCTCGATGCGCGGGCGGAATTCGTCGATGCGGGGCAGCAGCACGTAGCGCAGCCCGAGGAACGTGCCGGCCGCAACGAAGTAAGTGCCAATCCCGACTGCCAGCGTCACCTTGAACACGCGACGCAGGACCGGATGATCGTGCTTCGGAGGTCCCGCTTCGGGCTCAGCTACGGCGGATTCCTGACGGTCGGACATGCGGCGGACGGGCGGCGATATGGTAGTTTTGCAGATTGACGTTGAAATGTATCACATGGGTTCGTGCCGGCGGCCGTTGCGGCCGCACGGCACGGGCTTTCCGGCGCGCGGTTTCGCGGCGGACGCACGCGCGTCCCGCGATGCCGCGCCGAGTCCATGGGGCCGGCCGGCAGCGGGGCGCACACGCGTATGCCCGCGCCGGCCGGCCTTACCGCCAGGCCCGCTTCTCGATGACCGACGCTTCCGCCCTGATCAGCACGTCTTATTCCCGTTATATCGCGCGCGCGGCCGCCGCGCGGCCCGCGCTGGCCGGGCAGGTGG